>WLQV01000016.1 GCA_009697555.1 Actinomycetota bacterium
AATCTTTACCCATTACTTTATAACCGTTGAAGTTCTTCAGCGTTCTAAATGCTGCTACTCCATCAGGATGTGGCGCGATGTAGGGCACTTGCATAATTTTTGGTCCCCCACCAAGTTTTCTATTTCTTGGAACTATTCGTGCAACTGCAGGAAGTGGTTTATGCCATTCAACCCATGAACTTCCATCTGGCAGTATCGCCTCACCAGTTTTCATGTTGATTAGTCCAACAACCTTGTCGCCCAATTTTTCATCGCCAAGTGTCATCGCATAAATAAGTGCAGACCAATCAGAACCACGGTAGGGCGCATCAAGTAACTTCCACGACTCTGGAATTACAACTTGCGATAACAAATGTCCCGCCGGCCCAGCACCGTACGCACCATCGACCCAACAACATTTGGCCTTACCTAAACCCTTTGAGCCACTACGCACCCAATACGCAATTCGCTCACAAATCTTTATGAGTTCGCGATTGTGTTTTGCAGATTCATCATCTGCAGGAAGATTCAACTCCGACATGATGTGAAATGCAGTCTCGCGCGTATCCGTCGTTATCGCACGCTCCCAAATTCCACTGATACTCTCACTTTCACCACCAGAAGCTGCCGACGTCCCATTGCGGTTGAGCATCAAGACAATCTCTGGCGTAGATGTCACCAGAGATAAGCAGTCGTACTGCCCTCCACCAGGCTCTAGGTCAGCTATGAAAACGTCTTCGGCGATAATTCTCAGTACTTCAGACATGACCTCCCACGATAGGAATTCAATCTGATTGGGTGTCAGTTCTTTATCAGCCATAAGGTAATTATGGCAGTGAGCGCTGACATCTAAAAGGTCCATGTCAGCCCCCACTGTTATATTCACTTCACGTAGAAACGGAGAAGCTATGTGGATTTTTACTACCGAAGGTTTCATCAGCGCTGTCTATAAGCACGATGCCGTTCAAGTTCGAGCACGCGATCATAAATCCCTTCAAAACCTAGCCACTTATTGCGCTAGCGAAATCAAGCACACACCCGTTGCCGACTACCCCTATCGCCTTGAAACTGATCGCAATCATCTAGCCACATGGCTTTCTCAGCAAGCTCTACTAATGGAGTACGGCAATTTCAAATCAGAGGTAGAAGCAGTGAGAGGTTTCGAATTCGCCGCTCCACTACACAAGGTGTGGGATGTCATGCATGAGGTTGAGGATGCGAAAGCAAGGATTCGGAGCTAGTGCTAAATCTGACCGAGCTCTAATCCCTTAAGTACTTCTTGCGCACGCACCTTGAGTTCGGGTAAATCTTTCAGGCGGTTGAGACCGAATACCTGCTGACTCATACGATGATTCTTGGCGAATGTTTCCTTATGGCGATCTAAGAAATCCCAATAGAGAGTAGTAAAGGGACAGGCGTTCTCTCCAGTGCGAAGCTTGGGATCGTACTTGCATGGCTTGCAGTAATTAGACATTCGCGAAATGTATGCACCGCCTGCGGCATAAGGCTTGGTCATCATGCGCCCGCCATCGGCATGAACACCCATACCAATTACATTGGGAACCATTACCCATTCGCTCGCATCGATAAAGACTTCACGCATCCACTCTAAAAATTCTTGCGGATTTGTACCGGTCACCAATGCAAGATTGGAGAGCAACATCAATCGAGGAATGTGATGAACCCAAGCGCGCTCATTGATGTCGCTTACTGTTTCCTTTATGCAGTTCATCTGAGTTTTATTAGGATCTGTAAACAACGGCAGTAATGGTCGCTCTGCTTCGAGCTGGTTATTGTTGCGATAGTCAGGGCCAAGAAACCAATACATACCATTGACATATTCACGCCATCCGATGATCTGGCGGATGAAGCCTTCTGCAGATTCAATCGGGACTTTTCCGGAATGGAATGCATCAGTGGCGGCTTGAATAACTTCACTGGCATGAAGTAGTCCGTTGTTGAGATAGGGCGAAAGCAGTGAATGGTGCAGTGCCCAGTTTTCAGTCGTCATTGCATCTTCGAGTGGACCAAATTCGGCGAAGTGGTTATCGAAGAAATTCTTCATCTGTGCCAATGCGCCGGTACGAGTTGTGGCCCAATTCGTTGTGAGTGTGTGACCCAGCTCTACGCCAACTTCTCGATCAATCTCATCTCTTTGGTGCTCAAGATATGGTGGGCCATCATATTTTTTGGGTGCTGGCAATCGGTTCTCTTTATCAAAGTTCCATGCTCCACCAATTGGTTCTTTACCATCCATCAAAATATTGAGCCGTGTTCTCTGTTTGCGATAGAAACTCTCCATCAGGTAACTCTTCTGTTCACTCGCCCAAGAGTGAAATAACGATCTAGGAGTGAGAAAGAAATCGTTCTCTACAAAACTGACTCCGTACTCCTTGAGTGCTGCAAATTGGCGAAAGGAGGATGGTTCGGCAGAGATGATTGGGAGCGACTGATGCTTATCTGAAATTATATTTAGACCATCAATAGTTGTTGCAGCCTTAACATATTCAACGGTAAAGCCTTCTTCTCTAAGTGACTGTGCAAAGTGGCGGGCACTAGAGATAAGAAAGAAGAGGCGCTCCTTGTGCCAGTTGCGGCCCGTTGTCATTCGAGCACTTTCGACTAAGGCAATTACATCGTCTTTGGAATTGGCCTGTTTGAGCGCTCCAAAGTCACGGTGGAGATGATCAAAGGCAAGATAGATAATCCGTTTCATTTATTCTCTCGGCAACGCTCGCTGCAATATTTCACATCGTTCCAGTTTTTGGCCCACTTCTTACGCCATTCAAATTCCAGGCCACAGCGCAGGCAGACCTTAGGAGCAAAGCCATTCTTAACTTTTGCGATGCGTGACAAAGGCGAGCTTACGAATTATCTGCGCGTGGAAATACCACTTCATCAAGGATCAAAATTGCAGCAGCTGCAAGTGGCACAGCAAGAAGTGCGCCTACTAGTCCGAGCAAACTTGCCCCGAGCATTGCGGCGATAATTGTGACTAGTCCTGGCATCGAAAGGCTTCGGCGCATAATGCGGGGCGTGATGATGTAATTTTCAATTTGAACATAGAGCACATAGCCAACAAATGCTGCAATTCCAGTACTGACTGACTGGGTGAGAGCAACGATGGTGAAGAGAATCGACCCAAGGAAGTGACCAACTAGCGGAACAAGTCCACAGACCAGAACCAGCATTCCCAGTGCAATTGGGGAGGGGATTCCTAAAACAATGGCGTAGAAGAAGATGAAAGTGCCTGCAATAAATGCAACGGTGATTTGGCTTCCGATGTAGGCACCGATTCGAGCGATGATGCCTTCGGTTAATTTACGAACGCGAGGGCGACGAGTTGCAGGAAGAGTGCGAATTCCCAGTTCGATTACCTGTGGCAGTGATGCTAAGAAGTAGAGCGTCAAAATAAGAATTGTAAGTCCAGCAAAAGTTCCTGAAATTACTGATTTTCCAACTCCTACAACGCCACCGAATGCCGTGATTAAAAGTGTGCCATTGCTAGAAACTGATTTAAGTTTGGCTTGAAGTTGGTCGATAACTCCATAATGCGAATTGAGATCTGCAATAACTTTATTGTGATTGAGTTCGGTAAGAAGCGATGGTGCGCGTTCAATGAGTGATGTGCCTTGTGAAATGACTGGTGGAATAACGAGCCAGACAAATACTCCAACAAATGCCATGACTGCAGCAAATACTGCAGTTACTGCGAGGTTTCGGGATAGACCGCGGCGCCGGAAAGCTTCCACAATCGGATTGAGTCCCATCGCAAGAAAGAGCGAGATGATGATCAAGATAAAGATCTGGCTAGCAGAGGCCAGTGCACGCAGCATCGTCACAGCAAGTACTGCACCGAGTGCGGCAAGGAATCCAAAGTAAAAAGGATGAGAGTGATTGATCGGATCACCAGGAGTGCCGTAATCGATCGGAGTGGCTGCCTTCACTTCGCGCTTGCGTTTAATTCGTTCAAATGCCATGAGATAAGTGTATAAGTTGAGTGGCAGCGTTAATAAAAGGTTTACCCGCGCGACATCAAAGTAGGAGAGAATAGAGACATGGCACTGCGTATTACGGGTTTGGGCGAGGAGCTCGCATCCATAAGTGGCCTGCCCTGGGATCGCCCGCTGGAGGAGTGGCCGGAAGATCCATCTCTTACTGAAAAACGCGGTATCTCGCGTCACGTGGTGCGCTTGGTGCGCGCCGATGAATCACCCGATAGCGAAATTTATGCAGTTAAAGAGACGGTAGAAGAGTTTGCAAATCGCGAATACAAAATCTTGCGCCAACTCACGCAACTCAATGCACCATCGGTTGAAGCAATTGCGGTGATTGAAGGCCGCCAAGATAAAGCGGGAGAGGAGTTGCCAGTTGCGTTAGCAACTCGTTTTCTTCCCTACTCACTTCCTTATCGCGTGCTTCTCTCTGGAAATGTCACCGGTCACGACATTATGACAATGGCGAATGCGCTCGCCTTATTATTAGTACGGCTCCATCTCATCGGATTTTGGTGGGGGGATTGTTCACTCTCCAACACCCTCTTTCGGCGCGACGCCGAAGGCTTTGCCGCTTACTTAGTGGATGCCGAAACTGGCGAGTTCCAGAAGAGTTTAAGTAATGGACAGCGCGAACATGATTTAGAGATTGCACTCTTTAATGTGGCAGCCGAACTCGATGATGTTGCACTCTCGGGCCATTTGTATCCAGGTATGGATCCAGTTCGTGCCGCAGAGGGTGTTATCAAACGTTATCGCCGTTTATGGTCGGCGCTGAAAGATCCGCAACTGCTCGATCCTAAGGATCGCCATGCAGTTGAACGAGCAATGCGCCAATTACATGATTTAGGTTTTGCAGTACAAGAAGTTTCAGTATCACTCGATGGTGAAAATCAAGCACTGCAATTTGTTCCTAAACTTGTTGCCGCTGGTTATCACCAACAACGATTGCGCGAATTAGTTGGACTTGAGACCGAAGAGTTGCAAGCAAAGCGCTTACTTGCCTCATTTGAACGCTTTCGTACTCGCTTAGGTAAAGATCGACCATCTGATGATTTAGTTGCGCAGCGTTGGCTCAAAGAGATCTTCGAACCAAACTTGGCGAAAGTTCCAGCTGAGTTGCGAGGTCGTGTAGAACCGGCACAGCTCTTCCACGAGATGCTCGAGCAGCGGTGGTATCTCAATGAGAAGGCAGGCTATGACGTAGGGCTAGATTTTGCCGCAGATTCCTACATTCGCGATGTATTGCCATTTCGCCGAGACTCTGGGGTTGATGTCACAGTCTCTTCGTAAGTGGAGAGTTAGTACTTGCGCCTAGTTATTTGAGAGGATGTCCCCGTGCCAGTGCCACCGAAAATTCCTGCGAACTTCGCTAATGCGGTAGATCTGAGTTCACTCGGCAAGCCAAAAGTTGAAGTACCTACAACAATGCCAGGAATTGAAGTTACTGCGACAAATTTGTCGAGTGAGATCCTGCCACTATCGAAAACCAAGCCAGTCATCTTGATTTGTTGGTCACCGCGCTCACGTGAATCACTTGAAGTTGTCACCGCGCTCGCACTACTGCAGAAAAAATATGAAGGCGCATGGGAGCTCGGCACAGTTAATGCCGACACTGAAACTCAAGTAGCGCAAGCCCTCCAACTCCAGACCATTCCTTATGCCCTTGCTGTTATTGGTGAACAAGTTGTTCCACTCTTTGATAAGCCATTTCCGGAGGCCCAACTCAAACTTGTTATCGATAAAGTCCTAGAACTTGCAGCACAGCAGGGAATCGGCAGCGTTCCAGAAGAGAAACTTGAGCCAGAAGAGGAAGCGGCGATGGCTGCGTTAGAAAAGAGTGATTTCGCAACCGCCGAAGCTGAGTATAAGAAATTGCTCAATCGCAAACCAGGTGACTCTTACGGCAAATTAGGGCTGGCCCAAGTTCAACTGATGATGCGAGTGGCCGCCCTTGATGCTGGTGAAGTTGCAGCAAAGGCTGCGATTAATCCCAATGATGTTGCAGTGCAGATCCAGTGTGCTGACCTTGAGATCGTCAATGGCGATGTTGAGTCTGCATTTAATCGCTTATTACGATGTGTTAAGAATCTCGCAGGAGATGAGCGCAGCGCCGCAAAGGATCACCTACTAAACCTCTTTGCTCTAGTAGATTCAGCAGATCCAAGGTTGATGAAAGCCCGTAGCGAGTTAGCGAGTGCCCTCTTTTAATGTCTAAATTACTCTCCGGTGATGGCGAATTAAAGTTCCTCAAAACCCGACTTGAAAACCTCAATCTACTTTTCGCAGTCTCGATCATGGCTTGGGTGCCACGTTTCCCAGAAGTCAAAGCAAACCTTCATCTCACTAACGGAGAATTTGGCACTGTAATGAGTACCGGAACCCTCGGTGCGCTCTTAGGCCTTCTTACTATGGGACATGTCGCTCACTCAGTTGGAAATTACAAAGTATTTGTTGGAACCTCCCTTATTTACATTCCTGGAGGATTAGCTTTAGTTGTAGTTCATAATGTTGCGCTCTTTACTTTCATCAATATTCTCAATGCTGCCTTAGTTTCAGGATTTGTTATTGCTCTCAATTCACAGACTTTGCACGAACAGGAAAGATTTAACACTCCGGTAATTCCACGAGCTCATGGCAAGTGGTCCATGGGGGCGCTAGTAACCATTGTTATCTCTGGCCTCTTAGTTGGCCGAGTAGGCATCGTCACCCACATGCTGGTGCTCTCAACTCTTGTTCTAATTGCCATGTTAATCGAGCTTAAGAAATTGCAGCCTTATTGCCTTAAAGCCAATGAAATTCCAGATGAGGCAACATCGATTCGAAAGATGTTTGTGGGAATGCGCATCGACTGGGCAGTGAGCATCGGCATGGTTCTTGGCATGATGTTGGAATTCTCCGCAGGAGACTGGACCACAATCTTTGCCAAAGAAGATCTGAAGATGAGCGCCGGCGTCGCAACTATTCCTTACTTAATCTTTATGTTGATGATGATCATTGGTCGTTTCAATATTCATAAGCTCACCATGACAATTCCGATTGAAATTTTATTGCGCCGTATGGCGATCTTCGGTGGTGCTGGCTTCCTCTTATTCCTCCATTTAGGAAGTCACATGGGGCGCACCAACTCCTGGCTTGGTTTCTATTTAGTATGTCTAGCATTTGTTATTGCCGGAATCGGTGGTTCTGTGATGTCTCCGATGTACATGGGTGCGGCAAGTTATCGATCTGATAAGCCCAGCAGCATGGTTGTGGGGCAGACGCTATTGATTACAAATAGCGTGGTCTTCTTTGTGAAAGCTGGAATGTCTTGGGTAGCCCAATTTGCTTCGATTACCTGGGCACTTACTATTCCTGGCGTGATGTTGCTTGCAACAGTCTTCTTTACTCACACTACGCGCGGCTCAATAAGAGGCGACTCAGCCTGACCCTTCGGTGTTACCTGGATCTGCAGCAGTGACATCGTCGATTTGATACTTGCTAATTGCCTCTTCAACAACGCTCTTCTTAATATCACCACTCTGCGCAAGTGAAGAGAGTGTTGCAACCACGATTGATTCGGCATCTACTTTGAAGTGGCGACGAAGTGCACCGCGAGTATCGGATAGACCAAAGCCATCGGTGCCAAGAGATAAAAATGGATTAGCAACCCAAGGCTGAATTTGATCTTGCACTGCCCGCATAAAGTCGCTCACTGCGATAACGGGCCCATCTGTCTTGGCCAACTTCTCAGTGACATAAGCGGTACGAGTGTCATTAGGGTGGAGCAAGTTGTGGCGATCTACTGCTAATCCATCACGGCGCAATTCATTCCATGAAGTAACAGACCAGACCGATGCGGCAACGTTCCAATCTTCGGCAAGTAACTTCTGTGCTTTGAGTGCCCAATTAACACCGACGCCGGATGCCAAGATCTGCGCCTTGCGACGACCGCGACCGGCAGGTGAGTAGAGATAAATTCCACGGAGTAGGCCATCGACATCTAAATTCTTTGGCTCCTCTGGTTGTACATAAGGCTCGTTATAAACGGTGAGGTAGTAGTAAATGTTCTCACTATTTTCGCCATACATCCGGCGCAAGCCATCTTTCACAATGTGTGCAAGTTCAAAGGCGTAAGCAGGATCGTATGCAACAACAGCAGGATTTGTTGATGCCAGAAGATGTGAATGACCATCTTCGTGCTGCAGACCTTCACCATTGAGAGTTGTGCGACCTGCTGTTGCACCAAGTACGAAGCCACGAGTGAGTTGGTCTGCTGCGGCCCAGAATGCATCACCGGTGCGTTGGAAACCAAACATCGAGTAGAAAATGTAGATCGGGATCATCGGTTCATCATGTGTGGAGTAAGAAGTTCCGACTGCGGTAAAGGAAGCTACTGAGCCCGCTTCATTAATACCTTCATGCAAAATAACGCCAGATGTAGATTCTTTGTAGGAGAGCATTAGTTCGCGATCAACTGATGTGTATTGCTGTCCAAGTGGTGAATAAATCTTCAAACTTGGGAAGAGTGAATCCATACCGAAGGTGCGTGCCTCATCGGGAATGATCGGAACAAAGCGCTTGCCCATGCCTGGATCTTTAATGAGATCTTTGAGCATACGAACGAAGGCCATCGTTGTTGCAATCTCTTGCGCGCCAGATCCACGACGAGCAGATTCATACACTGAATCGGCAGGTTGTGGCAGTGGTTTGGAAATTGCGCGACGGCGTGGAATTGAGCCACCCAGTGCTTTGCGGCGCTCCAACAAGTATTGGTATTCCGGTGAATCTTCAGCTGGGCGATAGTAAGGAGGCAACTTCGCATCGAGCTTCTCATCAGGAATCGGAATCTGTAAGCGATCGCGGAAGGTAGTGATGTCTTCCATCGACATCTTCTTCATCTGATGTGTGGAGTTACGTGCCTCAAAGTGTGAGCCAAGTGTCCAGCCCTTAATAGTTTTTGCAAGAATTACAGTTGGACGACCATTGTGTGTTGTTGCTGCGGTGTAGGCGGCAAATAACTTCTGATAATCATGGCCACCGCGCTTGAGATTCCAAATCTGATCATCGCTCCAATTAGCAACGAGCGCGGCAGTGCGTGGATCGCGACCGAAGAAGTTATTGCGAATGTAAGCGCCATTTTCGCCCTTATAGGTTTGGTAATCGCCATCAGGAGTGCGATTCATCAAACTGACAAGTGCGCCATCGCGATCTTGGGCAAGTAGTGGATCCCACTCGCGTCCCCACACGACTTTAATAACGTTCCATCCGGCGCCACCAAATTGCGCCTCTAGCTCTTGAATAATTTTTCCATTACCGCGAACTGGACCATCAAGGCGTTGCAAGTTGCAGTTAACAACGAAAGTTAAATTATCGAGGCCTTCACGCGCTGCAAGGCCAAGTGCGCTAACGCTCTCTGGTTCATCCATTTCGCCATCGCCCAAGAATGCCCAGACTTGTTGCTGACTAGTGTCTTTAATTCCGCGATTGTGTAGGTAGCGATTAAAGCGCGCTTGATAAATTGCATTCAGTGGACCAAGACCCATCGAGACTGTTGGGAATTGCCAGAACTCTGGCATCAACCGTGGATGAGGATAAGAGGAGAGCCCACCACCTTTATGCGAAAGTTCTTGGCGGAAACCATCGAGTTCTGTTTCAGTAAAGCGACCCTCGAGAAATGCGCGGGCATACATGCCAGGACTTGCATGGCCTTGGAAGAAAATCTGATCGCCGCCACCAGGATGATCTTGGCCGCGGAAGAAGTGATTGAAACCAACTTCATAGAGCGCAGCAGATGATGCATAAGTGGAGATGTGGCCACCAACGCCGATGCCGGGACGTTGCGCGCGATGCACCAGCATCGCAGCGTTCCACCGATTAAATGCACGGATGCGTCGTTCAATTCCTTCATCGCCAGGAAATTTTGGTTCGTGCTCTGGTGGAATTGAGTTGATGTAATCAGTGGTGCGAAGCGCTGAAATTCCTACATTCTTCTCATGTGCTCGTTGAATCAAACTCAGCATTAAGTAGCGCGCGCGAACTGGTCCAGCATTTTCTAGCGCCGCATCAAAGGAGGCGTGCCATTCCGCGGTTTCTTGTGGGTCGGTATCTACGAGTTGTTCGATGACTTGATCTGGCGCCTCGAAGATTTCGCTCATAAGCCTATTCTCGTACTTTGATCGCAATTAGTCACATTTCTTGAGGCGTGGTCTCACTTTGAGATACGCCACAAGTCAGGGCAGCCCTCAAATATCTCTTGCTCCAGGGACTTGCGCTGCGGGCGAAAGTTGGGTGAAGTTCTCCTTGTGGCGCAGGCATCAGATTCAGCTGCACGTATGGGCTTCCAGTCCGGCCAATTGGTTCTGGAGATTGGCCATGGCAGCGATTGCGATAGTGCACTTCGCAGCGAGATTGAAAAAACAATTGGCTCAACAATTCTTAGCGGCGATGTCAATGAAGTTGTCGATGCCGTCATTCTCTGGTTCCGCGAAAGCGATGGCGATCTCGTCGATGAATTAGTCGATGGACTTACCTATCTCTCCGAAACTGGACCGATTTGGGTTCTCACACCCAAAGCCGGTCGCGAGGGTCATGTGGAAGCAAGTGATATTCAAGATGCGGCACCGACGGCGGGATTAACTCAGACCACATCGATGGCGGTTGCAACCGATTGGAGCGCAACTCGTCTAGTCGCGCGAAAGAGCGGCAAGCGATAGATTTCTTGCATGAGCCTCACACTTGGAAATCCAGCACCAGACTTTTCAACTCTCGACCAACATGGCGTCGAAACTCAACTCTCCGCATTTCGCGGCGAGAAGAACGTAGTTCTTCTCTTCTATCCCTTCGCCTTTTCTGGAATCTGCACCGGCGAACTCTGCGCGATTCGCGATGACTTGAGTGCATTTCAAAATGAGGATGTGCAACTTCTCGCTATCTCATCTGACCCAATGTTTGCGCAGCGCGCATTCGCCGAGCAAGAGGGATATAAATTCCCAGTGCTCACCGATTTCTGGCCACATGGTGCAATCGCAAAGTCCTACGGCGTATTCGATGAGGCACGTGGTTGTGCA
>WLQV01000017.1 GCA_009697555.1 Actinomycetota bacterium
AGTTACTCGCGTGCGGGGTGGACCTCATGGCACCCGCTGGGTGACGACAAGTAAAGGCATGGCAACTGCGCCATTACTTGCAGGAAGTCAGATAGAACGTGCAATTCTGCCCGGCTCCAACATTCAAGTCATCAATCCCTAGAAGTTACCCCTTCGCCCACTAACCTGTAGAGGTAGCAATCGACGACAGGAAAGGGGAGAGTCCAATGAGTTCAACGCGCGCAGTGCCCGGTCGCGTAGGACGCATCTGTTCTCGAACTAGTTGTCGTCGTAAAGCAAGTGCAACTCTCTCTTATGTTTATGCCGATTCGGTTGCGATCCTTGGTCCACTTGCCACATTTGCTGAACCACATTCTTATGACCTCTGTGAATTACATACCGATCGATTAACAGTTCCTAATGGTTGGAGCGTTATTCGCCAAGAGTTCGATCCACAATCTGCCGAACCATCTGAATCCGATTTGAAAGCAATCGCAGATGCAGTACGCGAGAGCGCTGTTGTCACAGAGAATGCGCCGAGCGTGACTTCACACTCTGCACCGGCATCAGGGCGGCGCGGCCATTTAAGGGCTGTCCCTTCTAGTAGTTGAATTTTCTCTAGCCAGCGAAAAGCGAGTAAGTTGGTGATCTATGGCATCGATCTTTAAGGCCTACGACATCCGTGGCTTAGTTGATTCTGAACTAACGCCAGATTTTGCATTCCAAACGGGAATGGCCTTTGCTCGTTTCCTTGAACAAGAGCGCGAACCAGCAACTGTTGTCATCGGTGAAGATATGCGCCCATCATCACCACTGCTCGCTGAAGCATTTGCGGCGGGTGTAATTTCAAATGGGATGGATGTTATTCGGATCGGTTTAGCATCAACTGATTTACTCTACTTTGCTGCGGGCAAACTTAACTGCCCGGGGGCAATGTTTACTGCAAGCCATAACCCAGCCGAATACAACGGCATCAAACTCTGCCTCAGTGGCGCTCGCCCAGTGGGTAAAGAGTCGGGCTTACTTGCGATTGAACAAATGGTGGCCAATGGCATGCCACTCACGCAACGTCCAGTTGGAAAAGAGCACCAACGAAACCTTCTTCATGACTATGCAGAGTATTTGCTGAGCTTGGTGGACTTGACTCAGATGCGCCATCTTAAAATTGTTATTGATGCCGGCAATGGAATGGCTGGCTATACCGTTCCTGCAGTTTTTGAAAAACTCGATGTTGAAGTAATTCCACTCTATTTTGAATTAGATGGCACTTTTCCCAATCATGAAGCCAATCCAATTGATTCAGCCAATCTGAAAGATCTACAGAAGGCAGTCAAGAAGCACGGCGCAGATTTAGGACTGGCCTTTGATGGTGATGCCGATCGCTGCTTCCTCGTTGATGAGTTAGGAAACTGTGTCGATCCATCAGCACTTACTGCGCTCATTGCAGCGCGTGAACTAGCAAAGCGTCCCAAGAGCACTGTTATCTATAACTTGATTTCCTCTCGTGCCGTAAAGGAAGTTATTGAAGAAAATGGCGGCAAGGCAGTTCGCTCACGAGTGGGTCACTCATACATCAAGAAACTTATGGCCGAGACTGGCGCAATTTTTGGCGGAGAGCACTCGGGCCATTTCTACTTTAAAGAATTCTGGCGAGCCGACTCTGGAATGCTCGCCGCACTTCATGCAATTGCAGCGCTGGGGGAGAGCAAGAAATCTATTTCAAAGATTCTGGCTGAGTATCAACGCTATTTCGCAAGTGGTGAAATCAATTCCACAGTTAAAGATGCACAAGGGGCCATTGCTCAGATCAAAGAAAAGTATGGCAAAGACTCTGAGCTCACCCTGGATGAATTAGATGGCTTGACGGTCAATGGCGATACCTGGTGGTTTAACGTGCGGGCCTCGAATACCGAGCCACTTCTACGCCTTAATGTCGAGGCGAAGACACAAGCCCGTATGGAGAAGTTGCGGGATCAAGTCCTAGGAGAGATTCGCGGGTAATGGTTGTAATCTAGTGCTCTGTCATCTGGAGCCCCAGGTCAGTTTGTGAAGTAGTCAGTTTGTTAAGTAGAAGCCGTACTAATTTCAATTAAAACTTGAGGGAGATTTGAAGTGAATTCACCAATTGCTACATCAACAATTGCCCATGACATCGCCAATGCAGAGCTAGCAGATGCCGGTCGCAAGCGCATTGAATGGGCTGAACGAAACATGCCTGTACTGGCCCAAATCAGAGAACGCTTTGAAAAGTCTCAACCATTTACTGGTGTGAGAATTGCTGCATGTATGCACGTCACTACGGAGACCGCAAACTTAATGCGCACACTCAAAGCTGGCGGAGCTGAGATCGCACTCTGTGCCTCTAATCCACTCTCTACTCAAGATGATGTGGCAGCAGCGCTCGTACATGTTTATGGCATCAGCGTTTTTGCCCGTAATGCAGTAGATCGTGATGGTTATTACTCACACATCAATTCAGCACTCGACATTGAGCCACATCAAGTATTCGATGATGGTTGCGATTTAGTTAACACACTCCACACCACTCGTCGCGAACTTCTGCCAACTATTGCTGGTGGTTGCGAAGAGACAACAACTGGAGTTATTCGCCTCAATCAAATGGCAAAAGATGGCGCGCTGACCTTTCCTATGATCGCCGTCAACGACACCGATACCAAGCACATGTTTGATAATCGTTACGGAACTGGTCAATCGACTCTGGATGCAGTTTTCCGCTCGACTAACTTTTTACTCGCTGGTCGAATTGTCGTAGTTGCTGGTTTTGGTTACTGCGGTAAGGGAGTGGCAGAGCGCGCCAAGGGTATGGGCGCCGATGTAATCGTTACTGAAATCGATCCAACCAAGGCACTCGATGCGATGATGCAGGGTTTCCGCGTAATGCCAATGATTGATGCCGCCAAAGTTGGCGATGTATTTATCACTGTTACTGGTAATCGCGATGTTTTGCGTGATGAGCATTTCAAAGTAATGAAGGATGGCGTCATTATGGCCAACTCTGGCCACTTTGATATTGAGATCGATGTTGCATGGCTTGAGAAGAATGCAAAATCTAAGAATGCAAAGATGCGCCATCAGACCGATGAATATGTAATGTCCGATGGCCGTAGATTGTTACTTCTTGCTGAAGGTCGCCTAGTCAATCTTGGCGCAGCAGAAGGCCACCCTGCATCTGTAATGGATATGTCATTCTCCGATCAGGCACTCACTGCAGAATATTTAGTGAAGGAAGCTAAGAACCTGCCAGCTGGTGTGCATGATGTTCCTACTTACATTGACAAAGAAGTTGCTGCACTTAAATTACAGAGTATGGGTGGTGCAATCGACACACTTACCGAAGCTCAAGATCTCTACCTGAATTCATGGGAGCACGGTAGCTAATGACTCTGGTTATGGTCGTCGATGACGACCAAGACCTAGCAGAGATGCTCGGCATCGTTCTCAACGATGCCGGCATCGACGTTGATCTAGTGGGACGTGGCGATCAAGTTCTTGAAATTTTTCGCAATAACCCACCTGATCTTGTGTTGTTAGATTTAATGCTTCCAGGAATGGATGGCATCGAAGTATGCAAACTCATTCGCGCTGAATCGACCGTTCCGATCATTATGTTGACCGCTAAGGGCGACACTCATGATGTGGTGCGCGGACTTGATGCTGGTGCCGATGATTACATGGTGAAACCATTTCGCCATCCCACTGAATTAGTTGCGCGAATTAAGACTCGCTTGCGTCGCCAAACCGCAGTAGGTGGTCTATTAACAATCGGTGAACTCATTATTGATCTCTCATCACATCAAGTCACACGCAATGGCAAAGTTCTCGGCCTTACCCGCTTGGAGTTTGATTTATTAGCGGCCCTTGTCAAAGAACCAAATCGCACTATCACTCGTGAAAGCTTGCTCGCTGAAGTATGGGGACCACGCCACTCCACCGATAAACGATTAGTGAATGTCCATGTGCAGCGCCTTCGGGCAAAGATTGAGAAGGACCCTGATAACCCGGAGATAGTTTTAACAGTTCGTGGCATTGGGTATAAGGCCGGTAATCCAGGCGGCGAGTAAATGGGTACCCAACGGAGTATTCCAACTTTCCGCAACTCGCTCTCTTTTCGTGTTCTATTCACAACACTGACAATTTCGCTCGTAGTTTTAAGCGTTACTGGTGCGGCGCTTAATTCACGGCTTACTGGCAGTATTAAAAAGGTAAAAGTCGAGTCCTCAATCGCAGAGGCAGACTCAGCTATCTACGCAGCGCAGTACCAACTTTATTTGGCGCAAGGATATACGCCGACTTTTGCCAGACTTCAACCCTCTCCCTTTGCAATCAAAAAAGTTGTTGAGTCATATGTGAAGCAGGCTGCTGATTCAGTTGATTCTTTTAATGCCAGAGAAGTGGTACTTCTCAAAGCTGATGCTTCCGCATTTGTGGATACAAATTATGGGAAAGCCAGTGGTGGATTAGATCCTGATTCATTGAGTAGAGAATTTCGAAGTCGAGTCCGAGCAAGCCAGAGTATTCAATCTGAATTTCTCACGATGAAATATGTAGGTGGCCAGAAGATTCCTGGATTTGCAGCAGGTCGACAGATAGAAATTCCTGGTGCTGGGCAGTACGAGATGTACTTTATTTTTAGCCTAGTTAACCAACAAGCAAGCATCAATATTGTCAACCGTTCAATTTTTATTGCATTCATTGTGCTACTTCTTATGATTGCGCTCATCACCTCTCTTTTGATTCGCCAAGTTGTAAGACCAATTCGTCGCGCAGCACTTATTGCCGATGAATTTGCAGTGGGTAAATTTAAGGATCGTATGGAGGTTCTCAACGAAGATGAGATTGCGCGTTTGGGAACTGCATTTAACACTATGGCCGATGCGATTCAAGCTCAAATTACTCGCTTGGAAAATCTCTCCCGAGTACAGCAACGTTTTGTATCTGATGTGACTCATGAGCTTCGTACTCCACTGACAACACTGCGAATGGCCTCTGAAGTGCTCTATGGTGCGCGTGCCTCTTTTGAGCCAAGCGTGGCACGAAGTTCTGAATTACTTGTTGCACAAATTGATCGCTTTGAACTTCTATTGGAAGATCTTCTTGAAGTCAGCCGCTTTGATGCAGAAGTGGCAGTACTCGAAGGAGTGGAATTTGATTTAGAGGCGCTGCTTGCTCGATCGATCGAAGATTTAGCACTGGTAGCGAAAGAGCATCAGACGCAATTAGTTCTCAAAAGTGGCTCGCAGCCGATTTTAATCAAGGCAGACATTCGACGCGTAGAGCGTATTTTGCGCAACTTAATGAGCAATGCGATTGACCATGCTGAAGGCAAGCCAATTGAGATATCCATCATTGCGAGTGAGAGTGAAGTTGCAGTTGGTATTCGCGATTTTGGAGTGGGAATTGATAAGAGTGCGCTCTCTCGAGTCTTTGATCGTTTCTGGCGAGCAGATCCTTCTCGTGCACGAACACGTGGCGGCACAGGATTAGGACTTTCCATCGCGCTAGAAGATGCACGCCTGCACAACGGTGAACTCGATGCCTGGGGCCGGCCTGGACTCGGTGCCCACTTTGTCCTTACCTTGCCGCGCACATATGGAAATCAAATTGAACGACGTTTGATAGCGATTGAACCCAAGGATATCCCCAGACCTGAAATTGGTTAATACGCGAAGTAAATTTCTACGCTATTAATTTTGAGTGGACACTTCGAATCATCGCGTAACTATCTGGAGTGAATTCACGGATCTACTCTTTCCTAAACGCTGCTTTGGCTGCTCACAATTAGGCACATCACTTTGCACACTTTGCAGAGCTGAATTCTCATTCCAGCCAGCACTTCGAAGAATTGATGGACTTAAAATCTATTCGGCGAGTCACTTTGCCCCTGTATGCCGGAAAATTTTACTGAGAGCTAAAGAGGATGGAATTCGAAGTGCTGATTTACTTGTGACGCAAGCTCTAAGCTTTTCATTAACTCACGCTATTTCTCATCGAAAAGTTCTGCTTCAGGCGATACCGTCGCAACGCAATAAGATTCGCCTGCGTGGCCGCTCCTTCGTTACGAGCTTGGTTCAAGAAATATGTAGTAGAGAAGTCGAGCAAATTCAATTACTGGAATTTCAGCGCCGAGTCTTTGACCAGAGCGAGTTAAGTGCTCAAGAGCGAAGTAAGAACATGGCCGGAGCGCTTTGCGTTAAGGCGAAAAAATTCCCGATTTCGCAAGAAATATTTCTGGTAGATGATCTGGTTACAACGGGGTCAACGTTGCTAGAGGCGAGGCGGGCGCTTAACGTGGCCGGCTTCACCGTGGCTGGGGCGATTACTGCCTTTTCTGCGTAAGCCCTACGATAAGCACATGGCTGCCTTCATGGATCGAATTCTGCGCGCTGGTGAAGGGCGCATTATTAAAGATTTGGCGAAAGTTGCCGAAGCGGTTGCAAGTCACGAAGCGCGTATAAGCGCGCTCAGCGATGATCAACTTCGCGAACAGACAAATGAATTTAAGAAGCGTTTTGCCGCCGGGGAATCACTCGATGATTTATTGCCTGAAGCATTCGCAGTTGTGCGTGAAGCATCAAAGCGCACGCTAGGTCAGCGTCATTACGATGTTCAGATTATGGGTGGCGCGGCGATGCATCGCGGCAACATCGCTGAAATGCGCACTGGTGAAGGAAAGACTCTTTCGGCAACTCTTCCTTCTTATCTCAATGCAATTGCCGGACGTGGCGTTCACGTGATTACTGTTAACGATTATTTAGCAGAGCGCGATAGTGAATGGATGGGTCGTATCCATCGATTCCTTGGCTTAACAGTGGGTGTAATTCTCAATTCAATGTCACCAGCAGAGCGCCGCGTTGCTTATGCCTCAGACATTACTTATGGCACAAATAATGAGTTTGGCTTTGATTACCTTCGCGATAACATGGCGTGGACACTCGAAGATTGCGTACAGCGCGATCACTTCTTTGCGGTAGTCGATGAAGTTGACTCTATTTTGATCGATGAGGCACGTACTCCACTCATCATCAGTGGACCAGCTGATAAAGCGACCAAGTGGTATGTCGAATTCAATACGATTGCTGGCAAGCTACAACGCGAACTGCATTATGAAGTAGATGAGAAGAAGCGCACTGTAGGTATTTTAGAAGAGGGCGTTACTAAAGTAGAAGAGTTGCTTGGGATTGAGAATCTCTACGAAGCAGCCAATACGCCATTAATTAGTTATTTAAATAATGCCGTTAAAGCTAAAGAGCTATTTAAGCGTGATAAAGATTACGTGGTCATGAACGGCGAACTTCTTATCGTGGATGAGCACACTGGTCGCATGCTGGCCGGACGCCGCTATAGCGAAGGTATGCATCAAGCGCTAGAAGCAAAAGAGCGCATTGAAATTCAAGATGAAAACCAGACATTGGCAACAATTACTTTGCAGAACTACTTCCGTCTTTATGAGCGCCTCTGCGGTATGACTGGTACTGCGATGACCGAAGCTGCCGAATTTCTCCAGATCTACAAGCTCGGCGTTGTTCCTATCCCAACTAACCGCAACATGGTCCGTGTTGATTCAGCCGATTTGGTTTACAAGAATGAAATTGGGAAGTTTGAAGCTGTTGCGCAAGACATTATTTTGCGCCACCGCAAAGGTCAACCAGTTCTTGTCGGAACAGTCAGCGTTGAGAAGTCAGAAGAGTTATCTGCGGTATTGCGTAAGAATGGCATTGCCCACGAAGTTCTCAATGCGAAGCACCACGAGCGTGAAGCTTCAATTATTGCCCGCGCCGGTGTTAAAGGCGCCGTAACTGTTGCAACAAACATGGCAGGTCGCGGTACCGACATCATGCTCGGTGGCAATCCTGAGTTCATGGCAGATTTTGAATTACAACGACGCAATATTTCACCAGTTGATACTCCAGAGGAGTATGAGAGAGAGTGGCCGGCAGAGATTGCCAGGCAGAAGAGCGCAGTTGCCAAGGAGCATGAAGAGGTAATTGCACTGGGTGGCCTCTATGTTCTCGGAACCGAGCGTCACGAGTCACGTCGTATTGATAATCAGTTGCGCGGACGTTCTGGCCGTCAAGGCGATCCAGGTGAATCCCGCTTCTATCTCTCCTTGCAAGATGACTTGATGCGTCGCTTCAACTCTGGCTTAGTAGAGCGATTCTTAGGTGCTGCTGGAATTCCAGAAGATGTTCCAATTGAGTCGAAGATGGTGAGCAATGCAATTCGCTCTGCACAGACTCAAGTTGAAGCGCAGAACTTTGAAATTCGCAAGAATGTTTTGAAGTATGACGATGTTCTCAATCGCCAACGTGGCGTTATCTACTCTGAGCGACGCATGGTGCTCGAGGGCGAAGACATCAGCAGCCAAGTAAAGATTTTCTTGCAAGATACTTTGAACGCTTATGTAGTTGCGGCAACATCGACTGGTTATGCCGAAGATTGGGATCTCGAGCAACTCTGGACTGTTCTGGCTGGTCTCTTTCCAATCTCATTTACTCTGGCGGAATTAGAGAACGAAGTTGGCGGTCGTAAAGGAATTGACCCAGATTACTTAGCCTCACGAATTATTGATGATGCAATCAAGGCCTATGGAAAGCGCGAAGAAGAACTTGGCGCGGAAATTATGCGCGAGCTAGAGCGCAAAGTTCTCCTTTCGGTGCTCGATCGCAAATGGCGTGAACATCTCTACGAGATGGATTACCTACAAGAGGGAATTGGCCTGCGAGCTATGGCGCAGCGCGATCCGCTCGTGGAATATCAACGCGAAGGCTTCGATCTCTTCTCGGCAATGATGGATGGAATTAAGGAAGAGATCGCTGGCTACTTATTTAATGTTGAAGTGACTGTTGAGAGCGAAAGCAAGGAAGTGAAGGCCAAGGGAATTGAAACTCCTAAGTCACCAATTGGTCTGCAGTATTCGGCATCTGATGAGAGCGGGGAAGTTTCCTCCGGTGGCGTATCTCGTAATTCACAATGCCCTTGCGGTTCAGGAAAGAAATACAAGCGCTGTCACGGCGCTGCTTAAATAAGAAAGAGCTCGGTGCAGAGCCAGCGTTGATCGACTCCTTCAAAGCGCATCACTAATGAGCGAATTCGTGAATTTAATTTCACGGTAACAGTTGCTTCGCAGAGTCCATCGAGTGGTTCGTTGATGTAGAGCTTGCGTACCTTTCCAATCTCACTCTGGCTCCCAATCTTTCGCTGCAAATCAAGAAGTATTCCGCGATCACACCACCGAAGTAGTTGTTGCGGATGGCGCTTGCCAGCCCAAATTTCCAGGACTGCAATAGAGAATTTTCCGATCCAAGAAGTAAGTTCGGGAAGATCATTGGCCGATGTTGCCTGCGGAAAGCGCTCTGCCTCTTCATCGGCGCGAGTGCGACGAACGAGATAGAGCTTTGGTTTTGGTGCTTGGTACTCATTGCGATCGCTCTCAAATAGTGCGAGCAATGGGTGGTTCCAGGTCTGCGTATCTTCAGTAAATTCGGGTGCGGGAGTAACTGAACGTGGGCGGGCGAATACTTCTTCAAGTGGTTGAGTCATAGCGTGATTCTTAATAACTATTGCGGTGAAGTAATCAGCTTTTAGGAGGATTTCTTACTCATACTTTCGGATGACTGTGGAGCGCTCATCAGAGGCAGGTACCTGCCTTATTTAGATTGCGCCATGATTTCGCGCACCCGCACTCTCCTTGCTATTTCATTACTTCTACTCTCGCTCTTGTCCTCCTTTCTTATTGCCACATTGAGTAGCCACAAGAGCCAAATCTGGATGGCAACTCATCCACTTCCTGCTGGTCATCGTGTGATCACAAGTGATTTCTCTGCCGCTGCGGTTGGATTGCCACGCGGTGCAACCGGTTACATCACCACTCGATATTCATTACAAGGTTCAGTTACCTTGCGAGCCATCAGACAGGGCGAGCTGCTCTCAGCCGGCGCCATAACATCAGATCAAGCACGATCGAATTTGGCATCGATTCCCATCTCAATAAGAGCAAGTGATCTACCAGCAAATATTTCAGTTGGGGAAGAGGTAGATCTGGTGCACACTGGTGATGGCGAGCATCTCGTTATTAAGCCAGAGATAATTGCAAGTGGTGTCGCAATTGTGGGACTAGAGCGCAAGAGTGCAAATTTCTCTGGACAAGTGACTGTGACAATTGCAGTAAATCGATCGAGAACCCTGCCGCTGATCGCCGCTTCAAGTGTCGGAAGAATTGTGCTTGTTCGTACTCATGCCTGATCAAATTCTCGAACCTAGATGGCAAATTTGGACTGCAATCGCAAACAGTGAGGCTGAGAGTTTTGTGGCAGGTACGCTCCATGAGTATCACTTTGAAATCAAATATCGCTGTTTCAACTTTGCAGAACTCTTGGCAAGACTCTCTATTGAGAGCGAAGCTAATCAATTAATTCTTATTTCTGATGATCTGGTCGACTTTGATCTTGCCGCAATGGAGAGATTAAGAGCCCAGGGACTTCGCACACTACTTCTCACTAAGAGTGAGCTCGCTAGCAATAGTGATTTGAGAAGTAATTCGGTAGAGCTAGTTCGAAGAATTGGAGAGCTGATAAAGAGTCCATCGACTAGTGATAAAGGTGTGCGTTTTACCCCTAATCCACGGTGCCAAATAATTGGCGTCATCTCCCACTCAGGGGGAGTAGGAAGTACGAGCATTGCAATTAATTTAGCAATGGAGCTCAGCATCGTAGGAAAGCAGACCCTAT
>WLQV01000018.1 GCA_009697555.1 Actinomycetota bacterium
ACGCGATCTAACCCCGCAACTGGATCTTCATCGCGATCCCAGAGCGCCGCGAGCAAGAGATTGCCTACTGGATGGCCATCGAGTGGACCTTGAGAAGTGAAGCGATATTGCATGATTTCAGCCCAGCTTCTACCCCACTCATCATCACTACAGAGTGCAGCAAGTGCCATTCGCAAATCACCTGGTGGGAAGATGGGAAATTCTTCGCGCAGCCGACCACTTGATCCACCATTATCTGCGACAGTAACAATTGCAGTAATTTCACTCGTGACTTTGCGCAGCGCAGCGAGCGTTGCAGCTAAACCGTGTCCACCACCGAGTGCGACAACTTTTGGCTGAGTCATTCGCGTCCCACATCTCGATGCATGGCGTGGGCGGTAATTCCAGGGCGATTGAGTCGGGCTGCGATCGCTTCACTAATGGCAACACTTCGATGCTTTCCACCAGTGCAGCCAATTGCCACTGTGACAAATTTCTTTCCTTCGGCGAGGAAGCCATTGCTCATAGAGATTAAGAGTGCGACATAGTCATCGATAAATTTATCGACGCCGGGCGCTGACAAGACAGCTTTACGCACTGGCTCATCTCGACCATTGAGTGGGCGAAGCTCTGGAATCCAATGGGGATTGGGAATGAAGCGACAATCAAGGAGGAGATCTGAATCAACCGGAATTCCATATTTATAACCAAAGGAGAGGATGTTCATCCGAATTCCTTGGCTCTGTCCGCCGCCGAAAATCTCACCAATTCGTTTATCGAGTTGATGCACATTGAGATTTGTCGTATCAATGACAACATCGGCGCGAGAGCGTAGTTCATCTAATTTTGCTCGCTCTGCTGCAATTCCATTAATAATCGTGCCATCGCCCTGAAGTGGATGAGGACGACGGGTAGCTTCAAATCTTTGGACAAGTGCTTGATCTGTCGCATCGAGAAAGAGAAGGCGAAATGCAATCTTCTTCTTACTTAACTCATCTAGGCTGGCATTGAGATCATCAAAGAATGCGCCACCTCGCACATCGAGTACAACAGCAAGCAGGCCAATCTCACCACTGTGAACTTTTTCAGTAAGTGCCGGCAAGAGTGCAGCTGGCAAGTTATCGACGACATACCAATCTAAATCTTCCAAGGCATGCGCAACTGTGGATCGACCAGCACCTGACATGCCAGTCAATATCAATAACTCAGAAGTGCCCGAGCTCGTCTTACTCATCTTCGTATCCTTGCCTATCTGTCAAGCACCTGAAATTTCGCCGGTACCAGCATCGATCGTGCGCCCCTGCGCCGCAGCTAGATAATCACTAATGACCTGCGCTGTGGTGGCGCCTATGCCAGGGACGCTGGCAATTGCAACTACATCTGCTTTACGAATTGCCGCTACTGAACCAAAGTGATCTAACAAGGCTTTGCGCCGCACTTCACCCAATTGCGGAATTTCATCGAGTAGTGAATCGAGCATCACCTTTGATCTGCGCGAGCGGTGGAAGGTAATTGCAAAGCGGTGAGCTTCATCGCGCAGACGTTGCAAGAGGTAAAGTCCTTCACTGCTTCGGGGCAAAATTAATGGATCGCTCTCCCCTGGCCGCCATACCTCTTCCAACCGCTTAGCTAATCCGCAGAGCGCGATGTCAGTAATACCCAACTCGGCCAAGGCTTTAGCTGCTGCATTTACTTGTGGTGCGCCACCATCGACGAGAATTAAATGTGGGCGATAGGCAAATTTACCTAGCGTGCCACCTTCGGTCACCACATCGCGTTGATTAACGCTCTCTTCATCGAGCAATCGCTTGAGGCGCCTAGTCAACACTTGATGCATGGCACGAGTATCGTCCCACGCAGTTTCAGTATCGATAATAAAGCGACGGTACTCACTCTTCTTCGGTAGGCCATCTTCAAATACCACCATCGAAGCAACCACGGATGTGCCAGAAATATTGGAGATGTCAAAGCATTCAATACGAAGTGGCGTCTGGGTCATGTCGAGTGCGCTCTCGATTTGTTGTAGCGCTGCGCCACTTACTGCCGCATCACTCGAACGCTTATTCACATATTGAATCAAGGAGTACTGCGCATTGCGTTTGACCGTTGCCAACAAATCCAATTTCTCACCGCGTTGCGGGGTGCGAATCTCAACGGAATGAGCCGCGCGCTCACTGAGCCACTTCTCTAGTACCTCTTTATTATCTGGAATCTGGTTCAAAAGAATCTCGCGTGGAATCTCATCAGCGGTGGCATCGCCATAAATCGAGAAGAAGAGTGATGTCACTTGATCATCGCCTTCTATGGTGCGCTCCTGATTCATCAACCACGAGCGAGAGCCCTTAATACTTCCCTGCCGGATAATGAAACGAGAGGCGGCCGAATGAAGCCCCTCTTCATGAATTGCAATCGCATCGGCGTTGAGATCCTCCGGCAAGGTCGCATCAGTAGATTCTTGAACTTTGGTGAGTGCGCCTATTTGATCTCGAATCTTGGCGGCCCGTTCGAACTCTTCGCTCTTTGCCGCAAGTTCCATCTCCGCTTCCAATTGTGGAACTAGATTTGTACTTCCTGATTTCATAAATTTGATCAGGCGTTGGGCTAAATCAACATGCTCACTCTCGCTAATTCGCCCTATACAAGGAGCGGCGCATTTGCCGATGTCTCCGAGTAAGCATTGGCGTTTGCTCTTACGAGCCTTCTCGAAATTTCCATTGGTACATGAGCGCACTGGAAATACTTTGAGGAGAACATCAAATGTGGTCCGAAGGGCCCATGCATGTGCGAAAGGTCCGAAGTAAGTCAGGCCTGGTCGCTTCTCTTTGCGTGTAATGAAGAGCCGTGGAAATGCCTCCGAGCTAGAAATTGCTAAGTAGGGGTAGGACTTATCATCGCGAAATTGCACGTTGTAGGTCGGATTAAATTGCTTGATCCAAGAAAATTCCAGTTGCAGGGCTTCGACTTCAGTTTTCACAATGGTCCAATCCACCCGAACTGCTTCGTGGACCATGCGATGAGTACGTTCGGCTAAGTTGCCGCCAAAGTAACTGCTGAGGCGAGACTTTAAATTGAGGGCTTTGCCGACGTAAATCACTTTATCTTTCGGATCGAAGAAGCGGTAAACGCCAGGCAGCTCTGGAATGTTACTGGGGCGATACGCGGCCGGATCTGTCATAACTATTTCTTTGCAGCGGTCGCGGGCTTCAAAATTTCTGCAAGATATTGGCCGGTGTAACTCGCCTTATTCTTTGCCACATCCTCGGGCGTTCCCTCTGCAACAACTGTGCCGCCACGGAAGCCACCATCGGGTCCCATGTCAATTAGCCAATCGGCAGATTTAATGACATCGAGATTGTGCTCAATCACAACAACAGTATTTCCACCATCGACTAAGCGATTGAGGACCCCGAGCAATTTATTGACATCTTCAAAGTGAAGGCCGGTGGTTGGTTCATCCAATACATAAATCGTGCGACCGGTTGAGCGGCGTTGCAACTCTGTCGCGAGCTTGACCCGCTGTGCTTCGCCACCAGAGAGGGTTGGCGCTGATTGTCCTAAGCGAACATAACCCAATCCCACATCGCAGAGCGTCTTCAAATAGCGCGCAATCGTAGGTACAGATTCAAAGAAGGTATGTGCCTGCTCAATCGGCAGATCCAAGACCTCAGCAATTGTCTTGCCCTTGTAACGGACTTCCAGCGTCTCCCGGTTATAACGAGCACCGTGACAGACTTCGCAAGGAACATAAACATCGGGCAGGAAGTTCATTTCGATCGTGATTGTGCCATCGCCTGAACAATTCTCGCAGCGCCCACCTTTGACGTTAAATGAGAAGCGGCCCTGTAAGTAACCGCGCACTTTTGCCTCAGATGTTTCAGAGAAAAGGGCACGGACTTTATCGAAGACACCAGTGTAGGTAGCGGGGTTTGAACGCGGTGTGCGACCGATTGGTGATTGGTCAACGTGTACAACTTTATCGAGCTGATCAATTCCAGTGACAGTACGGTGGCGACCAGGTACTTGGCGCGCACCATTGAGCTTATTTGCCAGAACTACATAGAGAATGTCATTGACTAGCGTTGATTTTCCAGAGCCACTGACGCCAGTAACTGCAACAAATGCACTGAGCGGAAATGCCACTTCGAGATCTTTAAGGTTATTCTCTTTGGCGCCTTTAACGACTAATTGACGTTTAGCGTCGATTGGCCGGCGCTTCTTAGGGATAGCAATGGATTTGCGTCCTGAAATGTAGGCACCGGTGAGTGATTCCTTGGAATCAATCAGCGATTGGTAATCACCAGAGACGACAACTTTGCCACCGTGCTCTCCTGCACCTGGACCGATGTCGACGATCCAATCTGCGGCACGAATTGTCTCTTCATCATGCTCGACAACGATGAGGGTATTTCCTAAATCGCGCAATCGCACCAAAGTTTCAATCAGGCGTCGGTTGTCGCGTTGATGAAGACCAATGCTTGGCTCATCAAGTACATAGAGCACGCCAACTAATCCTGAACCGATCTGCGTCGCAAGGCGAATGCGCTGCGCTTCTCCACCAGAGAGAGTGGCCGCAGGCCGTGCCAATGAAAGGTAATCCAAACCAACATCTAGTAAAAAGCCAAGGCGAGCATGAACTTCCTTCAAGACGCGTTCTGCAATTTGTGCCTCGCGAGCTGCCAGAGAAATTCCACTCAAGAATTCGGCGCATTCGGAAATTGAGAACTCGCAGACTTCAGCAATACTCTTCCCGCCAATCGTCACAGCAAGAACTTCTGGCTTTAACCGCGCACCTTTACAGACCGAGCATGGAATCTGGCGCATGTACGCTTCATATTTTTCGCGACTGTAATCACTATCGGTCTCACCATGGCGGCGATGAATAAAGGGAATTACACCTTCAAAACCAGTGCTGTAATTTCTGGTGCGACCATAGCGATTGCGGTATTTAACATGAACTTCATATTCAAAGCCATTGAGAATTGCATCCTTGGCTTTCTCGCTCAGGCCCTTCCAAGGCTTAGCAAGTGAGAACTTGACCTCGGTTGCGAGTGCTTCCAAGAGGCGTAGGAAATATTCTGAGGATTGACCGCCGGCCCACGGCGCAATTGCGCCATCGTTAATCGAAATTGAATCATCAGGAATGATGAGATCGAAGTCCACTTCAAGTTTTGTTCCAATGCCGCTGCACTCAGGGCAGGCGCCAAAGGGTGAGTTAAATGAGAAGGATCGTGGCTCGAGCTCATCAAAGGAGAGGCCGCAATCGTGACATGCCATGTGTTCGGAGTAAGTGCGCTCCTTCTCGGCGCCCTTTGCATCAACGAAATCTAGAACCACAATTCCTTGCGCCAATTTCAGCGCAGTTTCAATCGAGTCGGTGAGGCGAGATTTCGAATCTGCCTTTGCCGTCAAACGATCGATGACAACTTCAATTGTGTGTTTCTCTTGCTTCTTCAACTTTGGTGGCTCGGTGAGTTCGATCGTTGTGCCATCTACCCGAGCACGTGAATATCCTTGAGTTACTAACTCTTGAAAGAGATCGACGAATTCGCCTTTGCGGGCCCGCACAACTGGGGCGAGAACTTGGAACTTAGTGGTCGCTGGCATCTCGAGAATTTGATCGACAATTGCTTGTGGACTTTGACGAGTAACTGCTTTGCCGCACTTCGGGCAATGTGGCTTACCAGCGCGAGCAAAGAGCAGACGCAGGTAATCGTAAACTTCCGTGATTGTTCCTACAGTTGATCGTGGATTGCGATTAGTTGATTTCTGATCGATCGAAACCGCTGGCGATAGCCCTTCAATAAAATCAACATCGGGCTTATCCATCTGACCTAAGAATTGGCGGGCATAAGCACTCAGCGATTCAACGTAGCGACGCTGTCCTTCGGCAAAAATTGTGTCGAAGGCAAGGCTCGATTTTCCCGAACCAGATAAGCCAGTGAAGCAGATCAGCGCATTGCGCGGCAGATCGAGTGAAACATCTTTGAGATTATGTTCGCGCGCACCACGAATAATGAGGCGGTCATTCTCCATTTAGGTACCCGCCGTTTCCATGTCGCGTAACTCTCGTTTTAAATCTTTGATCTCATCGCGCAATCTGCCAGCTAACTCAAATTGAAGGTCACTGGCCGCACTGCGCATCTGATCGGTGAGGGACTCTATCAGCGCAAGTAATTCCTGTCTGGGCAGAGATGCCAGCGACTTCGAATGCAGGCCAATTGCAGGTGTAATACCCCGTTTATTCTTTCCGCCAGCCAGAAGTGCATCGCTATCTTCGCCTTCACGAGTGATCAGATCAGTGATGTCAGCAATCTTCTTACGCAGTGGTTGCGGATCAACGCCTCGTTCGAGGTTATAGGCAACTTGCTTGGCTCTGCGGCGATTTGTTTCATCAATTGCCTTCGCCATCGACTTAGTGATGTTGTCGGCATACATATGTACTTCACCTGAAACATTTCGGGCCGCACGGCCAATAGTCTGAATAAGTGAGGTAGCAGAGCGCAAGAAGCCCTCTTTATCTGCATCGAGAATTGCGACTAGTGAAACCTCAGGTAGATCTAAACCTTCGCGTAGCAGGTTGATACCGATTAATACATCGTATTCACCACTGCGCAGCTCGCGAAGTAATTCAACCCGGCGCAAGGTATCCACTTCAGAGTGGAGATAGCGAACGCGTACACCTCGCTCGTGCAGGTATTCCGTGAGATCCTCTGACATCTTCTTAGTAAGCGTCGTCACAAGAACTCGTTCATTCTTTTCAGCACGAATCTTAATTTCACTCAGCAAATCATCAATCTGACCGGTGACTGGTTTGATAATGATTTTTGGATCGACTAACCCAGTTGGGCGAATCACCTGCTCTACAACATCGCCATCTACTTTCGTCATCTCGTAGGTGCCAGGTGTTGCCGAGAGATAAACCTTCTGCCCTACCCGATCGAGGAACTCTGGAAATGTCAGCGGGCGATTATCCATCGCACTGGGAAGTCGGAAGCCATGCTCAACTA
Organism: Actinomycetota bacterium; assembly: GCA_009697555.1. GTDB lineage: Bacteria > Actinomycetota > Actinomycetes > Nanopelagicales > Nanopelagicaceae > WLQV01. The sequence goes on from WLQV01000018.1 coordinate 6,987, forward strand.
GTGTGCGCTTGCGTGATGCATCGCCTTCAAACATTGCGCCAAGTTGTGGCACGCTCACATGTGATTCATCAATGACAACCAGGAAATCCTCGGGGAAATAATCGAGTAGACAATTAGGCGCAGTACCAGGTGCCCGACCATCAATGTGCCTGGAGTAATTCTCGATGCCACTACAGAATCCAATCTGCGCCATCATCTCAAGATCGAATGTAGTGCGCATTCGAAGGCGTTGGGCTTCCAGTAACTTTCCTTGCTTCTCAAAATTTGCTACCGCTGGATCGAGTTCGGCTTGGATATCTGCCATAGCGCGCTTCATCGTTTCTGGCCCTGCGGCATAGTGCGTCGCTGGGAAGACATACATCTCAGTTTCATCGCGCACGATCTCACCGGTTAATGGATTGAGACTGGTGATCTTCTCGATCTCATCACCGAACATTTCAATCCGGATTGCCAGCTCTTCATACATCGGAATGATTTCGACAGTGTCGCCACGCACTCGAAAGGTGCCACGTTCAAATGCAATGTCATTGCGCTTGTACTGAACATCGACAAAGCGGCGCAGCAAGGTATTGCGCTCGATGCTATCGCCCACTTTCAGGCGAATCATGCGATCTACATACTCTTGTGGGGTACCGAGGCCATAAATACAAGACACGGTTGCAACCACAATCACATCGCGACGAGTGAGCAGAGAATTAGTGGCCGAATGTCGAAGGCGTTCTACCTCTTCATTGACGCTGGAATCTTTCTCGATGAAGGTATCGGTCTGTGGCACATAGGCCTCAGGTTGGTAGTAGTCGTAGTAAGAAACGAAATACTCCACCGCATTATTAGGAAGCAACTCTTTGAATTCATTAGCAAGTTGTGCGGCAAGGGTCTTATTAGGTGCAAGAACCAAGGTAGGACGTTGCAAGCGCTCGATTAACCAGGCAGTGGTGGCTGACTTTCCAGTACCAGTGGCGCCCAATAGGACAATGTCTTGATCACCGCGTTCGATGCGACGAACTATCTCTTCAATTGCTTGCGGCTGATCACCAGCAGGAACGTAATCGCTAATAACCTGAAATGGCTCAACCCGGCGTTGAAGATCCGAGATTGGTCGCATTTGGTAAGCCTACTTACTTCGACTATTTCGCGCGCAGTAGGGGCGTAATCAACTCTGACCAGATGCGCTCTACCTGGCTCAATAGCTCATCGCGTGAGCCATTGTTATAGATCACTGCATCAGATTGCGCGATTCTTTCTTCACTTGTGGCTTGTGCCGAAATTCGGGCTGATATTTCATGTGAGAGCAGACCGCGATTTATGAGGCGCTCATGGCGAATTTCTAAATCGCTCTCAACGGTAATAATAAAATCGAAGTGATCTGCCGCAGACGTTTCTACTAAAAGTGGAATCTCATATACGAGAACTTCGCCTGCGCCAGTTTGTGCTACTGCCCCAAGAAAGAGGGCACGAACTTGCGGATGAACGATTGCTTCAAGTTTTGCTCGCTCTTGCGGATTATTAAAGACAATCTCGCCCAGTGCACGACGATCGATCTGACCATCTTTGAGGATCTGATCACCAAATGTTGCAACTGCTTGATCAAATCCAGGAGTACCGCGCTCGAGTGCAGATCGTGCTAGAAAATCTGCATCGAGAACGGCCGCTCCAAGATCAGAGAAAATCCCTGCAACTACAGACTTGCCCGAACCGATTCCGCCGGTAAGGCCAACAGTTGCCAAGGCAGTTTATTCAGCTGCAGGTTCAGCCACAGTAGCTGCAGCATCTGCTGCTTTAGCTTCTGATTTCTGCTTCTTATGCGCAATGAATCGTGCTTGCGCTTCTGCATACTGACGTTCCCACTCTTCACGCTGTGACTCAAATCCAGGCTTCCACTCTTGGGAATCTGAATCAAAGCCTTCAGGATAAATAAAGTTGCCGGCTGCGTCGTAACGAGCTGGCATTCCATATTGAGTTGGATCGAATGCTTCAACTTCTACTTCTTGACCCTCATTAGCTTGCTTCAATGAGAGAGAAATACGGCGACGCTCAAGATCGATATCAATAATCTTTACAAAGAGTTGATCTCCCACTTGCACAACTTGCTCTGGGATTTCTACGTGGCGCTCTGCTAACTCGGAGATGTGAACTAAGCCTTCGATGCCTTCGTGTACCCGAATAAATGCACCGAATGGAACAAGCTTGGTTACTTCACCTGGAACAACTTGATCAATTGTGTGAGTACGAGCAAATGCTTGCCATGGATCTTCTTGAGTTGCCTTGAGAGAGAGTGATACGCGCTCACGCTCAAAATCAACTTCGAGAACTTCAACAGTTACTTCATCGCCAACTTCGACAACCTCATTGGGATGATCGATGTGCTTCCATGAGAGTTCGGAAACGTGTACTAAACCATCAACGCCGCCAAGATCGACGAATGCACCGAAGTTAACGATAGATGAGACAACACCGGTACGTACTTGACCCTTTTGGAGTTGATTCAAGAAAGTTGTACGTGACTCAGATTGAGTCTGCTCAAGGAAGGCGCGACGTGAGAGAACCACGTTGTTGCGATTCTTATCTAATTCAATAATGCGGCACTCAACCTCTTTGCCGATGTAAGGAGTGAGATCGCGAACGCGACGCATTTCTACCAACGAAGCTGGCAAGAAGCCGCGAAGTCCGATGTCAACGATGAGACCACCCTTAACAACTTCGATAACAAGACCGGTGACAACTTCGTCACGCTCTTTCTTGCCTTCGATGTCGCCCCAGGCACGCTCGTACTGAGCACGCTTCTTGGAGAGGATCAGGCGGCCTTCTTTATCTTCTTTCTGTAAAACTAAAGCTTCAACTTTGTCGCCAACTTTGACGAGCTCACTTGGGTCAACATCGTGACGAATTGAAAGTTCGCGTGATGGGATGACACCCTCAGTTTTGTAACCAATATCTACAAGTACTTCTTCACGATCAACTTGGACGATAATTCCTTCAACAAGGTCACCATCATTAAAGTTTCGAATGGTTCCTTCAATTGCGGCCATAAAATCGGCGGCTGATCCAACATCATTTACTGCGATTACTGGTGAGGTGCTCAAGGTGCTCCGTAGGGATAGAAAGTAGTAGGGACAGGGAGCGCTAAGGGTACGGCGCAGATGCGTTTGGGGTCAATTCCGAGCCTTTACGCAAGTAAACTCGAAGCATATGAAGCGCTATGGCGAGGTTTTACGTATCAAATATGTGAAATACCTCTTGGTCGCCACATTCCCCGCACGTATCGCGTATAGCTCGATCGGACTCTCTTTCTTCTTCAAAACAATCCATGAAACAAAATCGATTCCACGAGCCGGACTCGTTATCGGCGTGAACACCATTGCCAGCTCACTTACTGCTGGGCTTCGTGGAACTGTCATGGATATCAAAGGGCAGACATTTGTGCTCCGCATTTTTGTTCCGCTCTATTCGGTGATTATGTTCTCTATCATTTTCGTGCACTCCCCACACATGCTCTTAATTTCGGCCTTTGTACTTGGTGCAACACCTCCTCCAATTAATCTCTCAGTGCGACCGCTCTGGAGAAGCGTTGTCCCAGCTGAGAAATTGCGCACTGCTTATGCAATGGATAGTTCATCGCTCAATGCTGCTCAAG
>WLQV01000019.1 GCA_009697555.1 Actinomycetota bacterium
AAATTACTTGCGGAAGCAACATCAAACCTCACACAGAAGTTTCGTTACACCACAGGCAAAATCAAGACCACTCGCTGAAGATGTGACTAGTAAGAGACTGAAATTTAGGAAAGAAAAGAACTCAGTTGTGAAGAATTAAGCGCAGCCTTAGACCTTAGGTGCCTCGTTTAGAACATCAGTTTTTACGAACTTATCTACCAATCGATTTCGTTCCGAACCTTTAAGAATCCAGAAAGCATCAACTAATTGAACAGCAATCCCTGCAACATATGGCAGGGCTATTACTAAAATCTGGGTGTTTGTGTCACGAAATAAAATAGAAGCAACAGCGACGAATGGCAAAATTGCAACGGTAAGTGTTAGCGGGAGTAAGAATTCCCGAATTGCCATATGTCCCCACTTGGCGGGCCTCCCAGTTGTCTTGTCATAGACACGCAATTTCAGTATTTGCTTACCTGGAGTCTGACCCTGCCCCCAAATAATCAGTGACCAAATTGTCCATCCAATTCCAAAGGTCACCGCGTACATTGCCAGGTCTACTGCTTTTCCTCCCAGACGATGTTGAACTGTCGCTTTCGGGAATGCGTACTCACTCATGATTCAAGTTTATCCACGTAATTAAAAATGTAAATACCTCAGCTTCAAAAACAATGTGGGAACATGAAATATACGAGGGTGGCGTTGGCGGATTGAGCACAAACGACTTTTGTGAATGTACAGAGAATTATGGCTGCACAAATACCCATGAGGGATTAATCTTTTGCACTTTAACCTAGACGAGTACGAACAGGTCAAAAGTCACTGATAGCGAATCAGCGAGCCAAGCCACCCAACTTAGCCGTTAGTTATTAGGCAACTCTCCCGTAATTTCATAGAGATAGTCATGTGCATCTGGCGTGAAATCAATGCCAGCACCAATTCCTGGTGGTGGAGTAAACCAACCATCAACTGGGAAGTGAATACCAGTAAAGATTGGATCTGGATTTGGCTGATTGAATTCACCGAAGATGAAGTACTCCGCGTAAGGAATACCTACTTCAGCAAAGATCAAAGCAAGATCCCATGGACGAAGTCCGCCACCGTGAGGAATAACTGGAATTGCCTTTGTCGATGCAAGTGCGCAGATCTTCTTTGTCTCGGTTAAGCCACCACACCATTGCACATCTGGTTGCAGAATTTCGCAGCCGCGTACATCGAGGAGTTGTTGGAAACCAAAGCGAGAATATTCATGCTCGCCAGTTGCGATTGCAGTTGAGGCAATTTTCTTATTGAGGATGCTGTAACCCTCGTAATCATCTGGTGGCAATACTTCTTCAATCCACTTCAAACGATATGGCTCAAGAAGTGCTGCCATACGAATGGTGTACTCAACATCCCATGCCATGTAGCAATCGAGCATGATCTCAACATCCCAGCCGATCATCTCGCGAGTCTGTTTAACCAGTTCAACGTTGCCATTCATGCCCTTACGACCTGATGCTGGTCCGTAAGGCATTGCAAGCTTGTGTCCCATGAAGCCGTGATCTTTTGTCTCTTCAATATTGTTACCAGTGAGATAGCACTGGACCGTATCTTTCGCAGCGCCACCGAGTGAAACATAGAGTGGCTCTTTGCGAGTCTTGGCTAAGAGATCCCAGAGCGCATAATCAACTGCAGAGATCGCCATTACTGGTGAACCTTTGCGACCGTATGGCATCGATGCGCGCCACATAATGTCCCAGTTGCGTTCTACTTCATGTACTTCGCGACCGATAAGAAGTTTCTTAAAATGCTGGGCGATAATTTCAGCTGAAGCGCGACCGCCGGCACTCTCACCAAGACCGTAACTTCCATCTTCGGCGATCACTTGAACGATGGTGCGGCCACCCATGCCGAGCCACATTTCGCGACGCGGGCGAAACTCTGGGTGGATTGACATTGGGTTAGCAATCTCGGTACGCGAGAGCCAGCTTGGATTGATGCGATAGTGCTGAACTGGTGGTTCACCTTTTTTATAAGGCCCAGTGAGATATACCTTTATATCTGCGATCTTCATTGCATCCCCTTGCTAGCTGATTAAGGCGCCGCCATCTACGGCCACCAATGATCCTGTTACCCATTCACTTGCATCTGAAATAAGAAATACCACCGCACTGCCAAGATCTTCTGGCTTACCAAGTGAGCGAACTCCAGGGCGTTCCTGAAATGGCTTCCCGGTAGCTTTTTCGCGATCCTCAAATTGCTTAATGTTGATGTCGGTTGCAACGCCGCCACAGAGAATCGCATTTACGCGCACTCCAGTGGAAGAAATTTCATGAGCAAGAGAAGTGGTGAGTGAACTCAATCCACCCTTGCTCGAGATGTAATGCACTTGGCGATCGCCGCCACGATAAGCCGAAACGGTGCTGATGTTGACGATTGCACCCTTTTTGCGTGGCTTCATATCTTTCACAACTGCTTGCGAAAGGAAGAATGGGCCGGAGAGATTTACGGCGATGTGGCGAGCCCAAATCTCAGGCGTGATATTTTCAAATTCAGTGAAGTCACAAATTCCCGCATTATTTACTAACGCATCAACGCGTCCTTTATCTTTAACAATTTGGGCAATCACACTGACGCACTCACTCTGTACGCCAACATCGCACTTGTACGCGCTGGCCTTACCGCCCTTGCTCTCAATCTCTGCAATTACTTTATCGGCGTGAATTCTTTCGCTATCGGTGGGATAAATAATGACAACTTCACCACCGGCCGAAGCAACAACTTTTGAAATCCCACTACCAATTCCGCGCCCACCACCCGTGACAACAACAATTCGTCCAGCTAGCGCATCTTTGGCATATGTCTGTGTCACCTATTTGCTCGATTCCTTTGTTGGCACTTCGTCCTTAAGGAGATCATAAACGCGTGGGATCCTGAAATAAAGACCTGCGAAGAATCTAATTACGAAGGAAACCACAAAGATTTCCGTCAGTGTGAACCTATCGGTGATTGCTGGAATGAAAAAGGCTGCAACAAATGGAATGCCGAGTGCAAATCCAATATAAATATTGATCAACATCGAACGTCGCTCTTCGCTACCAAAACGATAGAGACCTAGCCAGGTACCAACATCTGTTCCAGCATTCATCCAACCGGCAAACATTGTGGCAATTAGAATGAATTCTTTATTGGGAGCAATCACAATAAAGAGGAAGTACGTTGCTGCGATCGGCATCGTCCACGACAAGATTGCATAACTTCCAACTCTCCCCTGCACACGCTTCCAGATCAACGAACCAAGAACTGCTCCGAGTGAGAGCACCATTGCCCAGACGCCCATCCAGCGATCCGAGAGACCCTTCTCATTGATGAAATAAACAGATTGCAAAGGCCCTGCAATTGAGGACGCGGTAACAATCAGACAGATGCCGATCATGAAAGTAATGAATTGCCGCTCAGACAGAATCTTCTTTATATCAAAGTTCTCTTTGAAAGTTTCGGTATGCATCTGGCTGCGATCGGGAAGCATCACTTTCGAAATAACAAAAATTTCGCCAAATCCAATGGTTCCCGAGAAAAAGAATACGGCTAAATAGTTGTAAGGAAAGGGCAAGAAAATCATGCCAATACCAACTACAGCATTGGCAAGTAGCGCGCCACCATTTGCAATCCGAGTTCGTGCATTAATAATTCTTGGTTGATGCTCTAGCTCTACAACAATTCCCGGAATTGGCGACCAGAGCGCACCGAAGACGATGGTTGGCATCGCTCCAATACAGAACATCGCTGTCGCAATTTCGGCACGGTGGTGATCGAAGAGCAGCGCAACAGTTGGCATAAAGAAGAAGGTGCGAGAGATAACGCCACAGACCAACATCCAATTGCGTTGGCGATCAGAACTTCGCAGATGTGCAATCGCCATGGGGCCAATGATCAGCGGACCTAAAGAGGTAAGTGCAACATAAATACTGATCAATGTTATTGATGCATTTAGGCGCAATAAGTAGGGAATTGCAAAGATGCCCCAAGCGCCATTTGCTGCGCCACCCCAAAGCGCTTGCATGCGCATGAGGTTATGATTGCGTTCACTGATCTTGCTGAGGCTCACTTGTCCGCCCATGTAAATAATCGAATTAATTGGGGGTTTGCACCGCTACTCACTCGCACTACTATAGACATGCAGGTTGCAGATTGACAGAACATTTCAGAGGAGTGAACGGTGAAATTGAAGACCGACCTAACCGGACAGATCGCCGTTGTTGCTGGTGGTGCAAGTGGTATCGGTGCATCATGTGCCAAATCAATTGCTGCCAATGGTGCTCACGTTGTGATTCTCGATCTCAATCTTGATGGTGCCAACGCGATTGCTGCAGAAATTAAAGCAGCAGGCGGTAAAGCTGAAGGTCGCCAACTCGATGTCACCAATGAAGATGCTGTGAAGAAATCTGTTGCCAGCATTCTCGCCGATCATAAGAAAATTGAAATTCTCGTCAATGCGGTTGGTGTTACAGGCCCGACTGGTGTTCCAAGCCACGAGCTCTCCCTCGATGACTACCGCAAGACCTTTGAAATCAACTTTTACAGCGCCATCAGCCTGCAGAGCGCAGTTATGCCACAGATGCTCGAGCATGGATACGGTCGCATCATGCAGATCGCATCGATCGCAGGTAAAGAGGGCAACCCAAACATGGGGCCTTATGCCTCAACCAAAGCAGCGCTCATTGGCCATGTGAAGTCCAGCGCTAAGGAAGTTGCTAGCAAGGGAGTCACTATCAACTCTGTTGCACCTGCTGTTGTGCGCTCACCTATCAATGACAACACAGCACCTGAGGTGCTGGCCTACATGATTTCTCGCATTCCTATGGGTCGCATTGGCGAGCCAGAGGAAGTTGGCGATCTTGTTGCATTCGTAGTCTCTCCAGCTGCATCTTTCACAACTGGATTCGTCTTCGACTTAACTGGCGGACGCGCTACTTACTAATCAACAAACCTTGTTTATCAAGAAACGCGGTTAATCAACGCGTGTGCACTTAGCGAGCGCAGCTGCATCAATCTCCACACCAAGGCCTGGTGCCTTCGATAGCGCAATTACATCGCCACGGAAGTCATAGAGCCCATCGCTCTTGAGAATGCGCTGTAGTGGCGCATACATCTCTTGTGGAGTCAGTGGTGGGAAAATCAAGGCAACTTCCATCATGCGACAACTTGGAATAGTTGATGCCACTTGGAGCGATGCAGCTAGATCTGGTCCATTTGTGCCATGCAAAATACAAGGCATCTCATAGAACTCAGCAAGTGAGGCAACTAAACGCGTACGCCAGATACCACCAGCAATGAAGACATCGGGTTGAATAATGTCGACTGCGCCAGTAGTGATGTAATCCTTAAAAATTGAGAGTTCGGTGGAGAACTCGCCACCAGTAATTGGAATATCTACTTCGTTGGCCAAGCGACGATAGGAATCAAGATCATCGCGCGCAAATGGTTCTTCTAGCCATGTTGCATCGAGATCTTGCAAGGCAAGTGCCACATCGCGCGCTTGCTCATAAGTCCAAATCCAATCAGGCAAATGTGCTGTGCGATCGATCATCAATTCAATCTTGTCGCGCCCACCCACGCGCGCACGCACCTTTGCGACAATCTCCACATCATCGAGTGGATTTGGGCGCCAGCCGCGGAATTTAAATCGCTTATGACCTAGTTCGTAATACTTAATAATTTGATCGGCCTGCTCATCAGTTGTGAGATGAGATTGATCAGTCTTACCTGGCCAGACGCATGTGAGGTAGTACGGAATAGTTTCATTTGCAGCGCCAAGGAGAGTGCGAATCGGTACCCCTACTGCCTTGCCAGAGATGTCCCAGAGCGCATTCTCAACAGTTGCGCAACCTTTAAGTGAGCCAGTTGCAAGGAGCGCTGTGATGTTGCGGGGATCTTGCCCAATCAAGCCAGGCTTCACTTGCTTCTCTAATAAATCTTTATCTACTTTGCGAAAACCATAACCGGTAATTCCTTCATCGGTAAGAACTTCAGTAATGCCCAATCGGTGATAGCGATAGTCCTCGCCTTGAGCTGGTTCTAATTCGATTGTGTAGGACTTGATCTCGGTTATCTTCACTTGCGGCTCTTTTCAAAACTCTTAGTAGTTGTGTGTACCTGATGTAATGAGTAACGGGGCTCCTGAAAGTTTCCCTTCAAGAGCCCCGCTACGTTATAGACCCGTTTTAACTACGGACTACTTTGCCCAACTTTCAGACTCCCACTTATTGTCCTTAACTGCTTGCTTTGCACCGTCTGTCCAGTTTGACTGGAGAGTTGCAGTGGTTTCAGCAAGTGTCTTGGTACCAAGTAGAAGACCATCGAAGATGGAGCGAACAGTGTTACCTGGTGCTTCTGCTGGTGCATAGATGTACTGAGGCTTACCCCATTCACCACCTGCACCAAGATCTACACCGGAGGAAACTCCCTTAATTGGTGAGATACCGCCAGATGCGCCAGCCCACTTCAATCCTTGCTTACCGCCGAGGAATTGAAGGAACTTGATAGCAGCTGCCAATTTATCTCCCTTAGTTGAAATAGGGATCATGTAAGAAGTTCCACCGACGCCAATACCCCAACGTGCATCATGACCAGGTGATGCTGAATCAGCAGCAGTGTCAACAGTTGGGAATGGGAAGATGGTGGACTTGAACTTAGCTGCGTTCAATGATGCGAGGCCGAATGAAACGCCCCATGTCATTGCAGCGCGACCTGCGAAGAAGTCATCGTATGCAGTAACTGCACCGTTGTTGTTGGTGATACCTGACCAGTTTTCAGTGGCGCAGTTATCAACAAACTTCTTCAACATTACGAGTGATGCTTGAACTTTTGGATCAGTGGCCTTCAATGAACCACTCAAGATCGCCTTTGTTGTCGACTTGTTAGTGATTGAAGTTCCATTGGCACCAGCAGTTCCATCTGTCTTGAACACATCAAGTGCTGTGTAAGCATCTTGCATGTAGATAGATGAAATTACGCGCCATGTCCAAGCGATTGGCAAGAATGAGTTATCCCAGCCCCAAGGTGCAACACCGATCTTCTTAAACTTTGTGCAAGCATCGAAGAGTTGAGTGAAGGTCTTGACTGGAAGAGTCACGCCTGCTTTAGCAGCGAGATCCTTGTTAGCGAAAACACCAATACCAATAAGGTTGAATGGAATGTATTCGATATTTCCATTGCCATTGATTGTTCCGGCAGCATATCCGAAGTACTTGCTATCGAATGAATCGATCCACTTCTTATTGCCAGTGATGTATGGGTTTGGCTTCTTGAGATCTGCATCAAGCTTGTAAACCATATCTGGTGTGTACTTTGCTTGGTTGAAGACTAGGTCGCCAGCAGTTCCGGCAGCCAACTGAGTTGAGTTGGTCTGGTAGAAAGAGCTAAGTGGCTGTACCACTGTCTTCACAGTGATGTTTGGCTCGGCCTTCTTGAAATCAGCAATTAGCTGATCCCATTCTTTACCGAATGACTTTGCGTTGTTGTTCCATTGGTTTGGACCACGCAACTCAATTGTCACTTTCTTTCCCTTATAGAATCCTGCAGCATTTGCTTGGCTGACTCCAACAAGAGTCATCGCAGTTGCAACGCTGAGGACGGTTACTGAAGAAAGAATGCGCAATGTATTCTTTTTCATTGTTCTCCTTAAGTGAGGGTTCGATCAAAGATCACGAACGTGTGTAGAGCCTAAAAGTCATCTTGAGACAAGCCAAGGGTCTGGCGAGATAAACTTTTGTTAGATTCACCAGGCTGAACACTTATTTCATCGTTCATTTGACCGAACTTTTTACGCTCACTGGAGCGAAAAAACCATTGGCTTGACGCTCAGAGAGTGCTACCTTGCTTTAACCCAATTTTGCTTGTTCAGGAGAGTGAATGACCGCTAGCCCTGTAGTCGCTAAAGCAAAAAAGCGACCGCGCAAAATAAAGCCCATGCTCTACTTGGGATTAGTTCCACTCTTTGCAATGTTATTTCTCTTCTCTTACTACCCTGCAATTAATGGGCTCTCTAAATCATTCTTCGATTGGAAGTTCATAGCCAAGTCAGATTTCATTGGCTGGGATAACTACCAGAAAATGCTCGGCGATAAAGCTTGGTGGGAAACCTTCCAACATATTTCACTCGTTTTGTTGGCTGGCGTAACAATTATGTGGTTGCTGCCTCTACTAGCAGTTGAAATGTTGATCTCACTTCGCAACTCACGCATTCAATACATTCTTCGTACCGCACTTCTCTTCCCACTTGCATTCCCAGTGATTGTCACGATCTACATGTGGGGCTTTATTTACAACCCTAATCAGGGAATTCTCAATACTTTACTCAAACAGATTGGCTTGGGCTCTCTTGCCCAGAATTGGCTAGGCGATCCTAAGACTGCACTCTGGTCGCTGATCTTCATTAACTTTCCGTGGATTGCATCGCTGCCATTCTTTGTATTTCTCACCGGTCTACAAAACATCGGCACCGAAATTTTCGAAGCTGCAGCCCTCGATGGTGCTTCACGATTGCAACGTTTCTTCCTCATCGATCTGCCACTACTTGGCCGTCAATTCCGATTGCTCTTTATTCTCGCAGTCATCAACATTCTTCAATTTGGTGTCACGGCGCAAGCTCTAACTGAAGGCGGGCCAGATAACGCCACAATGTTCCCAATCTTGCGAATTCTGAACGTTGCATTCCGTGGTGGCGACTGGGGATATTCGGCAGCGCTCTCGAGCACGCTCTTCATCATCACATTTTTAGCCAGCGTATTCGTCTTTTTAGTATCACGAGGGGAACGCCAAAATGACAAGTCTCTCTAGCCAACCACTGCGTCGGCCACGGCAAACTCGAGTAAAAATTGAGCAAACTTCTTTAGTTCTCATTCTTTCGCTCATGGCATTTCTTGGATTGTTCCCTTACTTATTTATGTTGCTCACTTCATTCAAGAACAACCAACAAATTGTTGATAGCTACTGGGGACTTCCAATTCCAATTCACTTTGAGAATTACGTAGCTGCCTGGGATCAAACTAGGTACTACTTCCTCACAACATTCACCGTAGTCGCTGCAACTGTCGCAGCGGTCTTACTCCTTGGGCTTCTTAGCGGCTTTATCTTCGCGCGCTTCTCTTTCTTGGGCCGCAACTTCCTCTTCACTCTCGTGGGCTTACTTCTTATGGTGCCTTCGATCGCCGCTTTGATTCCACTCTTCGTTTTGAGTAAAGACCTCAAGATGCTCAATACCATCTGGGTTCTGATCATTCCTTCGATCGCCGGCAATGCTGTTCTAGCGGTAATTCTCTTTAAGAACTTTATTGAAGCCATCCAACAAGAACTCTTCGATGCTGCCCAAGTATTCGGCGCATCTGGCCCACAGATTTTCCGCTACATCGTTGCCCCGCTTTCTTTCCCCATCATCGGAACAGTCTCGCTGCTGACCATGATCAATGTATGGAATGACTTCTTCTGGCCACTATTAACCGTGACAGATGACAAATTGCGCACTGTTGCAATTGGTATTCAATTCTTCCAAGGGCAAAATGCCACTGATTATGGCGGGCTAATGGCCGGTTACACACTTGCAAGCTTGCCGCTGCTAGTGCTCTTTACATTCTTATCCAAGTACTTCTTGGCCGGTATCTCAGGTGGATTAACCGCTTCAGATAAGTAAGTGGGCCCCGACGGGCTCGAACCGTCGACCCACGGATTAAAAGTCCGTTGCTCTACCGACTGAGCTAGGGGCCCGAATTATTTACGAGTGTGAATCGTAGCGTGTTTTCTTGCGACTACCTGCCGCGCGAAGCGCGCTGTAAACGGTCGCGAATTGCTGCCGCAAGGTCATCGCCTTCTGGTTGTAGCGCAACGATCTTGCTCAATCCTTTTGCATCGCCAAGTCGAAGTGCTGCATAAAGATCTCTCGCATACTGCTCGACAGTTCCTGGCGAGGCCAAACGAATTACGCCATTGGGAGTTGGAATTGTGTCCGGTGCAATTAGTCCTTCACCAGGTTCGGCCAGAACATCGAGAATAACCGTTGCCTTTGGTGCGTAGTGATTTTCAAGCATTCCAGATGTGCGAATTTCTGTATCAGGATTTTCTGTAACAGAAAGACCTGTGCATGTTTCGATCATATCTTTTGTGATTGCACCAAGACGAAGGATCCTCGGTGCACTATGCGTGCAATCGATAATGGTGGATTCAACGCCAACCAGCGATGGGCCGCCATCGAGTATTCGATCATTAGTATCTAGATACTCACTGAGTTCTTCAGCCACTGCTTGTGCAGTGGTTGGTGAAACATGGCCAAAGCGATTAGCACTTGGAGCGGCAATACCTAGGCCGCCGATCTTATGAAATTCATTCAACA
>WLQV01000002.1 GCA_009697555.1 Actinomycetota bacterium
GTAAAGCTGCTTATTCTGCGCATCGGTGAGGAATGGCGCTGGTGCCTCTTCTACTAATTTTTGATGGCGACGCTGTAGTGAACAGTCGCGAGTACTCACCACAACTGCATTGCCCTTGTGATCAACCAGAACTTGTGTTTCGACGTGACGAGGCTTATTCAAATAGCGCTCAACGAAACATTCGCCACGACCAAAGCCGGCGATTGCTTCACGAACCGCTGATGCGAATGCCTCTGGAATCTCCTCCATGGTGAAAACAACTTTGAGGCCACGACCGCCACCACCGTGTGCTGCCTTAATTGCAACAGGTAGGCCATGCTCCTTAGCGAATGCGATGACATCATCTGCGTTATCGACTGGATCAGCAGTTCCGGCAACAAGTGGTGCGCCAACTTTTGCCGCAATCTTTCGAGCAGAAACTTTGTCACCGAGGGCGCGAATCGCTGCAGGAGGTGGCCCAATCCAAGTTAACCCAGCAGCAATAACTGCTTCGGCAAAGTTGGCATTTTCGGAGAGAAAGCCATAACCAGGATGAACTGCATCAGCTTTTGCACGCTTTGCAATAGCAATAATCTTTTCGATGTTGAGATAAGTCTGTGTGGCATTGAGCCCTTGGAGTGAGTAAGCCTCATCGGCATGCTGTACATGGAGCGCATTCTTATCTTCATCAGAGTAGATAGCGACACTGGAATATCCATGATCCTTGCAGGCACGAATTACGCGAAGTGCAATCTCGCCACGGTTGGCAATCAGAATCTTCTTCATCAGGCGGTCACCAAACTTTGCTTAAACTCTGGCCAGATGTAACCGAGTTCGCGACTTGCAGCGCGCAGTGCTGGCATAGAAAGTCCGATGACATTTGTGTAATCGCCATGGATGCCGGCAATAAATGGCGAACTCAAACCATCGAGGGTAAATCCTCCGGCAACATTGAGTGGTTCGCCAGTTGCAACGTAGTCATCGATCTCTTCATCAGATAATTGAGAGAAAGTTACTTGAGTGCTTACTAGCAGTGAGATTTCGCGCTCTTGCGCAGTATCAATAAAGCAATGTCCAGTGTGGAGCGTGCCGGTACGTCCGCTAATTTCGCGAGCACGAGATTTTGCCGCAGCTACATTGAGCGGTTTTCCAAGTGACTTACCATCGAGTTCAAATGTGGAGTCACAACCAATAATGAATGCCGGGGATTGCAATGTCTGGCGAACGGTATGCGCCTTCACGATTGACAGTGCAAGAACCATTTCACTCGCTGTCATTGCAGCATAGGTTGGATCTTCTTCATCAACACCACTGACATGTACTGAAAATTTCACCCCAGCTGCTTCGAGTAATTTCTTTCGCGCAGGGGAGGCAGAGGCAAGCACCACATCGATCATTTACGAAGACCTCAAATTGGCAGTACGTGGAGTCAATGGCTTGCGCAACGCTGGCTTGCCGTAATTGCTCCGTACCACCGCGGCAGCTGGCTTCTCATGTTCTGCTAGTGCAATAGCAATTGCTTCCAATTGTTGTGGCGTAGCAGAACCTTGTGTGACTTGGAACTTTCTCATAGCGGAATATTTCCATGCTTGCGCGCTGGCAATACATCGCGCTTATTGCGCAATGAGCGAAGTGCCTTAGTGATGTACTCACGAGTTTGATTTGGTTCGATTACTGCATCGATAAAGCCACGCTCTGCCGCAAGGTATGGATTAGCAAGAGTCTCGTTGTACTCCTCAACTAATTCGCTGCGACGCTTCTCTGGTTCTTTCGCTTCAGATAACTCTTTGCGATAGAGAATATTTACGGCACCTTGTGCGCCCATCACGGCAATCTCAGCAGTTGGCCAAGCCAAGTTCACATCGGCACCAATGTACTTGGAGCCCATCACGATAAATGCGCCACCGTAGGCTTTGCGAGTTATCAAAGTAATAAGTGGAACTGATGCTTCACCGTATGCATAAAGCAATTTGGCACCGCGGCGAATAATGCCATTCCACTCTTGCTCTGTTCCTGGCAAGAAGCCAGGAACATCAACGAGGGTTATGACTGGAATGCTAAATGCATCGCAGAAACGCACAAAGCGCGCAGCTTTCTCGCTGGAGTCGATATCTAAGGTGCCAGCCAATTGCAGTGGTTGATTAGCAACGATTCCGACTGAATGTCCCTCTACGCGACCAAAGCCGACCAAGATATTTGGGGCAAAGAGTTCATGTACTTCAAGGAATTCGCCCTCATCGAGAAGTGCTTGAATTAAAACCTTCATGTCATAAGGCTGATTAGGACTATCCGGAACCAAAGTATCAAGTTCGGTGTCACTTACCTTCGTTGCCAAAGTTTCAGTAGCAGGAAGCAGTGGTGTTCCATCGGTATTGTTACTAGGCAAGTATGAGAGCAGCGCCTTTACATAATCAATCGCATCATCTTCATTTTCTGCAAGATAGTGAGCAACACCAGTCTTGGTGTTATGAGTGTGTGCACCACCAAGTTCTTCCATACCAATCTCTTCACCGGTCACCGTCTTAATAACTTCTGGCCCAGTGATAAACATATGTGATGTCTCATTCACCATGACAGTGAAGTCGGTGATAGCAGGGGAGTAAGCAGAGCCACCTGCGCAAGGTCCCAAGATTAGAGAGATCTGTGGAATTACACCTGAGGAGCGAGTATTGAGACGGAAGATTCGTCCATAACCACTCAGTGATGCCACGCCCTCTTGAATACGCGCTCCACCGGAGTCACTAATACCGATCAGTGGCATTCCATTTTTCAGAGCGAATTCTGCAATTTTAATAATCTTCTCAGCCATAACTTCACCCAAGCTGCCACCCATGACGGTGAAATCTTGCGAGTAGAGGGCGATGTTTCTGCCATCAACTGTGCCGTAACCAACTACAACGCCATCACCGTAAGGGCGATTATTTTGCATATCAAAATTGGTAGAGCGATGACGAGCAAACTCATCGAGTTCAGTGAATGAACCCTCATCGACAAGTTTGGCGATGCGCTCACGAGCCGTCATCTTCCCCTTGGCATGTTGCTTCTCGACGGCGCGGGCCGAGCCCGAATGAACAGCTTCATCAAGGCGGTTGCGTAAGTCCTGAATTTTTCCCGCAGTAGTGTGCAGATCTGGCTTCATACCCCTACGGTACTAGTTATGGCTGTAGATCCCTCACCGCTTGCGCTTAATGCAGAAAAAATTTCTTCTGCAATTAGCAATTACTGGCGAGTAAGCATCACCCCCGAGACGACCTCTACGCAAAATGATTTATCGCACCTTGCGCGCAATGGTCGTGTACGAAGTGGTGACATTTGCGTTACTGAATTTCAAAGTGCAGGTCGCGGCAGATTAGATCGCACATTTGTTGCGCCAGAAAAAAGTGCACTTCTCTTCTCAATCTTCCTAGAACCAAAGCGTGGATCAAATCACTGGGGCTTGCTCTCCTTGCTTGCAAGTGTTGCGGTTCATGGTGCAATTTCAGAAGTTGGTGGAATTTCTCATGCAACTATTAAGTGGCCAAATGATCTTTTAATAAACGAGAAGAAATGTGCCGGCTTGCTATCAGAGGTAGTGGCAACAGATAAAGGGCTGGGTGTTATTATTGGAATTGGCATCAATGTAGATATGAATAACGATCAATTACCAATTCCTACGGCGACATCATTAGGTTTGGAGAGCACGAAAATAATTGATCGCAATCTTCTGCTCTCCGAAATTCTCAACCACTTTGAGGCCCGCTTTCTAGCGTGGGAGAGCGGTGCAGACCAGGAAATTCTCCGAGAATATCTCCCACTCTCATCGACAATTGGCCGCGACATTGAAGTGACTATGGCCGATGGCCAGGTGATTCAAGCCAATGCGCAAGGACTCACCACATCTGGCCAGTTAGTTTTAGCAAGTGGGCAGATAATTTCTGTTGGAGATGTTCGCCATCTACGATAAGCAGATGAAGCAAGGATTTCCTCGAGTCGGCGTAGTCGGTGCCGGACAACTTGCCCGCATGATGGTGGCACCAGCTGCCGCTCTTGGGATTGATCTCCTTCTCTTTGCACAATCTGAGAGCGATAGTGGCGCACAAATTTGTGAGCACGTTGTTGGGGATTATCGAGATAGCGCTGCGCTCTTACAGTTTGCCGCCTCGGTAGATGTCATCACATTTGAACATGAACTCGTTCCGCTTTCGGTAATCCGTGCCTTAGAGAGCGCTGGACATGTAGTTCGACCAAGTAGTTCAACTTTTATTTACTCGCAAGATAAAGCGAAGATGCGAGAGCGGTTGAGTGCATTTTCTGCACCGAAGTGGCAGGTAATTACCAAGGCAAGTGAAGTTAAAGATTTTCCCATAATTGCAAAGGCAATTTCAGGTGGCTATGACGGTCGTGGTGTGTGGAAAGTTGAGAGCGAGAAAGATCTCGCTGAAATACTCTCGCATACCGCCCCACTTCTCATCGAAGAATTGATCAATTTTGATTGTGAGATTGCAGTGATGGTCGCGCGATCACCACATGGTCAGGCCGCTACTTGGGCACCAACTCAAACAGTGCAAGAAGATGGCATCTGTACGATGACAATCACACCAGCACAAGAGATTTCTGAAGATGTTGCACTTCAAGCGCAGCAGATTGCACTTGCGATTGCCGAAGAGGTTTCACTGATCGGTGTCATGGCGGTCGAAATGTTTGTACAAGGTGAGAAGCTATTTATTAATGAATTGGCAATGCGCCCTCATAACTCTGGTCACTGGAGCATTGATGGCGCAGTAACTTCGCAATTTGAACAACATCTGCGAGCAGTTCTTGATTTGCCACTGGGAGATACAGCGCTTAAGAGCGCTTATGTCGTAATGGGAAATATTCTCGGTGGCGAGAAGGCCGACATGTACCGTCCCTATCTTCACCTGATGGCACGCAATCCCGACCTCAAGGTGCATCAATATCGCAAAGAGGTGCGCAAAGGTCGCAAAATTGGCCATGTAACGATGGTCGGTGAGAATCTTCTACAATTGGTCGAGGATGTGCAGCATGCACGCGATTACATGAGCGGAGCAATCGATGAGTAGCCAAGTCGCAATCGTCATGGGTTCAGATTCTGATTGGCCAACGCTAGAAGAAGCTGCGCGAGTATTAGATGATTTTGGAATTACTTACACGGCACAAGTTCTCTCGGCTCATCGCATGCCAGAGGAGATGTTTGAATTTGCAAAGAGCGCACATAGCAATGGCTTCTCAGTAATAATCGCAGGAGCCGGCGGCGCCGCACATCTGCCAGGAATGATTGCCTCCCTTACGCCGCTGCCAGTTATTGGCGTGCCAGTTGTATCGAAAAATCTCGATGGAATGGATTCACTCCTCTCAATCGTGCAGATGCCAGCAGGAGTTCCTGTTGCAACAGTCGGTATTGGAAGTGCTAAGAATGCCGGAATACTTGCAGCGCGAATTTTAGGAATTGGTAGTAAAGAAATTTCAGCAAAAGTAATAACTCAGATGAGTGAGCTCAATGTCGAAGCAAAGAAAAAAGGTGAGACTCTGAACGCTCGTCGCAACCAACGAACTGGTTTTTAAGCGCTGCGCTTCTTATATTCAATAGCAGGGCAATGATCCATAACTGCCAATAAACCTGCTGCAAGCGCTCGATCAATCGCTGCTTGATCTATAACTCCTAATTGCAACCATACTGCTTTAGCGCCAATTTTGATTGCCTCATCTACGATTTCGCCCACGCGCTCAGATGCAACAAAACAATCGACTACATCAATCGGAAATGGAATTTCGCTCAAAGTCTTGTATCCAGTTTCACCATGTACTTCCTCTGCGCGAGGATGCACTGGAATAATTCGATGACCGTGGCTCTGTAAAACTTTCGCTACCGAGAATGCGGCGCGGTCTGGATTATTTCCAAGCCCAACAACGGCCCAGGTCTTTAACGCGAGAATTTGGTCAATGCTCATACTGGCGTGCGACCAAGTGCATGGAAGCGCCAACCAGCGACGACCCACTTATCGCGATCGAGTGCATTTCGCCCATCGATAATGATTGCACCTTTAACAAGTGCCTTAATCGCACTCGGTGAGAGTTCACGATACTCACGCCATTCAGTGAGATGGAGAATGAGATCGGCACCCGTTACACACTCTTCAACCGTTGTCGCGAAGTTCAAATTAGGAAAGCGCTTTTTGGCATTAGCAATTGCCTTGGGATCATGAACTACAACAGAGCTTCCTGCTGCTTGCAGTTGCGCTGCAATATCTAGTGCTGGGGAATCTCGAACATCATCGCTATCGGGCTTAAATGCCGCACCGAGAACTGCTAATCGATATTGTGTGAGATCTTCGCTGAGTTCTCCGCGCACTACATCGATCACGCGCTGGCGGGCACGCACATTGATCGCGTCAATTTCACGTAAGAATTCCAACGCTTGCATCGCACCAAGCTCCTCGGCACGTGCCATAAAGGCGCGAATATCTTTCGGTAAACAGCCGCCGCCAAATCCAATACCAGCTTGCAAGAAGCGGCTACCGATGCGAGGGTCGTAACCAATTGCCTTTGCTAACACTGTGACATCACCGCCGGCTGCTTCACAAATTTCTGCCATTGCATTGATGAAGGAAATCTTGGTAGCTAAAAATGAATTGGCAGCAACTTTGACTAATTCGGCGGTAGGTAAATCTGCCCGAATCCATGGCGTACCAGCGTCGATCAAGGATTTATAAACCTCTTTAAGAATGTTTTCAGCCTTATCACTTGTCACGCCGACTACTAAGCGATTGGGGCGCAAGGTATCTTCAACTGCAAAACCCTCCCGTAGAAATTCTGGGTTCCACGCTAGCTCCACATTAGGAGCGCTCTTAGCCAAGATGGCACTTAAGCGTTGTGCCGTTCCCACTGGCACAGTGGATTTACCTGCGATGAGTGAGCCACTCCTTGCATGCGGTGCAATGTTTGTAATTGCCGACTCCACATAAGTCAGATCTGCCGCCAAACTATCTTTACTTTGTGGTGTTCCAACACAGATAAAGTGAACATCCGCATCAGCTGCAGCAGCAAAATCAGTCGTAAAAGTTAATCGTCCGGTTTTTAACTCTGCAACAAGTAGCTCATCCAAACCAGGTTCATAAAATGGAAGTTCACCACGAGAGAGTGAATCGATTTTGGCTTGGTCGGTATCGATACCAATGACTTCAAAACCTAAATTAGATATACATGCGGCATGAGTGGCGCCAAGATAGCCAGTGCCGATTACCGAGATTTTCAACTTCTTACTCACAATTGGTAAGTGTAGGAGAGATTTAGCGAAGTGCTCCGCAAGGATTCTCGCTTGCAGTGCGAGTTTTGAATTTATCAATCACACTTGGTGAGGCAGATGGCGTGGCCTTTGCACTTGCTTTCGCCGAAGGCGATGGGGTAACCAGGTCAATCACTGGTAAATCTTGACGCAGGCGCTGGAAGAGTTCAGGCGCCAGAATTGGATCCCAGACCACAGTAGAACCAAGTCCTGGCGTGAAGTGATTTGAATCCGAGAGCGGAATGGTGAGTGTGCGTACCTTACTAGCAGAGAGATTCTTCATCTGCTTTGCAAGAGTGAGTAAATCGGAACTCTTCAAACCCGAATCGGTTTTGACTGTTGCAAGAGCAGCATTGATAACGCTAACTAATTTGAGCGGATTGAGTAGTACGCCACTGGATGTAGCTTTACGTAGAACCGAACTAATAAATTGCTGTTGGCGTTGCATGCGGCCAAGATCGCCCATGCCATCGAAGTCACGTGTGCGAACATATTTGAGTGCTTCGATTCCATTGAGCGTGTGAATACCTGCGGCAAGTACCAAGTGACTCTTGGGGTCATTTATGTCTTTCTTAGTGCAGACATCAACACCACCTAAAGAATCTACGATGTTTGCAAAACCTGCAAAGTTAACTTCAACATAGTGGTCGATTCGCAACTGTGACATGTTTTCAATAGTGCTAATCAATAGTGGGGCATCACCCCAAGCAAAAGCGGCATTGAGTTTTGCCCGCTGTTCATTAATGAGTTTTCCACTGCTACTTGCATGTGCCGGAATTGTCGCAAGCGTGTCACGCGGCAGGGAGATAATCACCGCATTGTCACGGGACTTACTGATGTGAACGAGCAACATTGTGTCGGAGCGTTTTCCTGCAGCCGATGCGACGCTACCAACGCGAAGTGATTTAAGTTGTGCTGGTGTTAGACCCTCTCGAGTATCAGAGCCGACAAGAAGATAATTAACCGCACTGGAGGCTTTTTGCGGACGAGATTTCAATCCAGCAAAAGCATCAATTTTTTTAATCGAACCACTGACATGGCCCAATCCCAGCCATGAGAAAGTTGCTATGGCCACGATTGCGACAGAAATTCCTGTCATCCATCGAATGCCACGCGTTGAATTCACTCGCTTAGCCTACTTGGGCGATACCGTAGTGGCGTTATGGGCGAAGACATGGGCGCGTTACAACGATCACAGAATCAAGTCAGTGTGATCCTGCCTGTTCTCAATGAAGAAAATTATTTGGAAGCGGCAATTTCAGCCATCCTCTCCCAGGATTTTCTCGGAGAGTTTGAAGTCATTCTTGCATTAGGGCCCTCTCGCGATCGAACCACTGAGATTGCAGAGAAATTACAACGAAGTGACTCACGAATTATTTTGGTGGATAGTCCTACTGGCAAGACCGCAGCTGGATTGAATCTGGCAATTGCAAAGTCGAGATACCCCATCATTATTCGAGTTGATGGTCATGCGACTATTCCAAAGAATTACTTGACCTTGGCTACTTCGCTGATTCACGAAACTGGGGCAGTCAATGTGGGCGGGATAATGGCGGCCGTTGGTGTAACTGGGTTTGAAAAGGCAGTGGCCACAGCGATGCGATCTCCACTCGGAGTCGGGGCATCGGCCTTCCATACTGGTGGCAAAGCCGGGGCCACCGACACTGTCTACTTGGGTGCATTTCGCAAAAGTGCGTTACAAGAAGTTGGCGGATTTGATGAAAAATTTACTCGTGCCCAAGATTGGGAATTAAATTTCCGATTACGTTCGGCTGGCGGTTTAGTTTATTTCGATCCGCGCTTGCAAGTGGAATATCGACCACGGCCTAGGTTACGCGCACTTGCAAAACAATATTTTGAATATGGACGTTGGCGTCGCGCGGTATCGCGCCGCCACTCTGGCACTGTTAATTTTCGCTATCTTGCACCGCCAACTGCACTCTTAATCAATCTGCTTTCAATTTTTACCGGTCTATTAGTTTCACCGATCTTTCTTATTCCAGTGATTTCATATTCTTTGTTGATAATTTTTGGTGCGGTATTTATTGGAAAGTCCTGGAGCGAGCGATTGCGATTGCCTGCAATTCTGAGCACAATGCACATGTCGTGGGGCTTGGGCTTTCTCACATCGCCCAAATCAATCGTGCCACGAGGTGAGTAGCCACTCTCTAAGGTAACCTTCAACCATGAATGCGCGAGCTCTTCCCACTGAAGTTTTCGAGCCATTCCATTCAGCGCTTCCGCCGCTCAAGCCGTACTGGCGCGCACTGTGGGCTAGACGAGGATTTATTAGTGAATTTTCTAGATCTGATTTACGAGAGAAACATTTTGATTCGCTCTTCGGCCAACTCTGGCTCATCCTCAACCCGCTACTGCTTTCGGGTGTCTATTTTCTTCTCATAGTCATTATTGGTGGACATAGCGATAAGACCCGTTATGCGCACTTAACTGCTTGCCTCTTTCTCTTCTATGCCATTGCGAATGCCATGATTGGTGGCGTTAAGTCAGTGACAGCGGGGCAGCGATTGATTCTCAATACTGCATTCCCGCGAATTATGTTGCCAATGTCGGCAACGCTGGTTTCTCTTATTCGCTTTCTTCCCACAATTGCTGTGTTTCTCGTAATTAAAGGGTTATTGGGTCTGCCATTTACCTTTCAGATGTTCTGGGCAATTCCTATAATTGCAATTGCTTTTCTCCTTGGTTTGGGGCTCGCAATTCTCTTCTCGTGCATCAATGTGTATTTCCGCGACATTGCCACCTTCTTGCCATACTTCAACCGCAGTTGGCTCTATCTCTCGCCAATCCTTTATGAAGCAAGTGCCCTCAAGCCAGAATTGCGCCCACTGGAACACATCAATCCACTCTTTCCACTACTTGATTCATGGTCGCGAGTGATGGTTCATGGGCAAGCACCGAGCTTTTCACAATTAGGCATCTCGCTCTTGTGGGCGCTGGGCTTTTTAATTATTGGTACCTATTTCTTCTTATCGCGCGAACGAGAGTTTGCGGTCCGTGTCTAACACCAATAATCGGAGTGAACATCAAGTGGGCGATCTCGCAATCTCAGTCCAAAACCTCAACCTGATTTACAAAACAACAATTGATAAGCGACCCACTCTTAAGGCGAGAATGAAATCACTTGGTCGAGGTACAAAACTGACTCGCATAGTTCATGCAGTCAATGATCTCTCGATAGATATTCCTTATGGCTCAGTTCTAGGAGTTGTTGGCGCAAACGGTGCTGGTAAATCAACATTGATGCGCGTGATTTCAGGAATCTTGCCGCCAACTGCAGGACGGGTTGAAGTGTATGGAAAGGTCAGCACCCTGCTTGCACTTGGTGTTGGCTTTAATCCATCCATGTCAGGCCGCGAGAATGTGCTCCTCGGTGGCCTTGCAGCAGGCATGTCGCGGAGTGAGATTGATAAACACTTTGAAGAGATCGCAGATTTTGCTGAACTTGGGGATGCAATTGACGCACCAATGCGTACTTACTCATCGGGCATGTACGCCCGGTTAGGTTTTTCAGTTGCAGTCACAGTTCGCCCCGACATTCTGATCGTCGATGAAGCACTCAGCACTGGCGATGCTCGTTTTAAAGAGAAGAGCCTCAATAAGATGAAAGAGCTACGAAGCGATGCTCGTGCCTTAATTCTTGTCAGCCATGCGCTCGGAACCATTCAAGACATGTGTAATGAGGTTGCATGGATGCATAAAGGCAAATTAATCCAACGTGGCGAGCCCGGCAAAGTAGTACAGGCTTATCAAGAATTTTTGGAAGTTGGAAAGAGTGCAGTAGTTGATGAGGATGTTTAAGTCCAAAGCCGCTCTCTTGCTCTTGGTATTTGCCCTCGCACCTCTCTCGACCGCCCAAGCAAGTACCGTTCCAGCTTCTTTCTCCTTCCATGGCTCCGGTTATGGGCATGGCGTGGGAATGAGTCAGATCGGTGCCCGTGGCATGGCGCTAGAAAGTGCAACTGCAGAGAGCATCCTTACTTACTATTACCAAGGCACAACAATTGAAGCAGTCAGAGATGCCATTGAATTACGGGTGAATGTCGGCCACTTACTTCAGAGTGCAACAATCAAGACTGACACTGCAAGTAGTGAAATTCTGCTCTTCTCTGCGCTTGATACCGTAACGCCAATTGCGCGAATCGTGCCTGGATCTCAAATTTCGGTTTCGCTGCAAGGAAATTTGATTCAGTTCCTCGGATCTAATCTCAATCTCACTGGTTCGCAATTTATTCTGCGATGGAGTGGGACTAGGTATTTACCTGGCACCGCTTCATCAATTTTTCTGGGGATCGGAAAGACTTTTACCCAATATCGCTATGGCCAGTTGAACTTCACTGCAGTTCGAAGTGGGAAAATTTCCAATATTGAAATAACTAATTCACTCAATCTCCATGATGAATATCTCTACGGCATTGGCGAGATGCCTACCTCCTGGCCAGCTGCTGCACTGCAGGCCCAAGTAATTGCATCGCGCACTTATGCCCTCTCTAAAGCGGGGAAGATCCGCGCTATTTGTGATTGCGACCTTTACGCAACATCGCTAGATCAAGCCTTTATTGGCTATGCCAAGGAGGCAGAGCCACGCTATGGCACGTTATGGCGTAGCGCAGTGGATTCGACCACCGTTGATTCTGTAACTGCTCGTACAATTTTCTACAATGGCAAACCAATTAGTGCCTTCTTCTTCTCATCCTCAAATGGCTTTACCGAAGCTGCGGCAAATGTATTTGGCACAGCTTTCCCTTATCTCAACTCGGTACCAGATGCCTGGAGTGCGAGTGCTGTGCTTAATAAACGCTATGTGGATTGGACTCGTAGCATCACTCAAAAAGTAGTTGCGGCAGCTTTCTTACTTCCCGATGTGCAACGGCTACGAATCATTTCCGAGAGCCCCACAGGAACTGTCACAAAAATTCAAGGGATATCTAGTACCGGCAAAAAAGTCACACTCAAGGGCGAAACTTTTCGCAGTCGTTGTAAATTGCCGTCAGCGTGGTTTGAGCTACTTTAATTAGCGTGCAGGATGGAGTTCAAGCCATCCCAATTACCGCTTCGTGGCACAACTTCTAGCGCACCATCGAGTGAATTGCGACGGAAGGTAATGTCATTTGCACCAGAGAGCGATTTCGCTTTAACGACCTTGCCATCCGGTAGGCGTACTTTTGCACCCGCGGTGACATAAGTTCCTGATTCAATAATGCAATTATCACCGAGTGAAATTCCCAGGCCAGAATTTGCACCGAGCAGACACTTCTTGCCGATCGAAATAACTTCTTTTCCGCCACCACTGAGGGTTCCCATAATCGATGCGCCGCCACCAATGTCGCTGCCATCGCCGACAACTACACCTGATGAGATGCGACCTTCAACCATGGAGGTTCCGAGAGTTCCAGCATTGAAATTGACGAAACCTTCATGCATCACAGTGGTACCTGATGCCAAGTGCGCACCTAGGCGCACGCGATCGGCATCAGCAATACGCACACCGCTCGGAATAACGTAATCAACCATTCGTGGAAATTTATCAACGCTGAAAACAGTGAGATGACCATACTTTTTCTGCAGTGCTGCTCGAACTATTTCAAAATTCTCTACCGAACATGGACCAGCCGATGTCCACGCTACATTTGCAAGTAAGCCAAAGATTCCATCGAGTGAGAGACCATGTGGCACAACTTTGCGATGAGAGAGTAAGTGCAATCGAAGGTAGGCATCTGATGCATCAATTGGTTTATCACTTAATGTTATTTCGCGAGAGACGAGAACTCGTTCTACAAGACGTTGCTCATCTCGTCCAACAAGTGCGCGCAAGTTCTCAGGCACTTCGTTGTTGAGTGGAGCTAACTCTGGTGCAGGGAACCAGGTATCAAGGGTGAGGCCATCAAATGTAAGCGTTGCAATGCCGTGGCCAGAGGCCCGGGTTTCTGCGGCAGGTGACATGAGGCAAGCGTAGCCCCTTATCCTTACTGCATGCGGATCTGTGTTTACTGCTCCTCGTCACCTGAGATCGATCCCAAATATATCTCCTTTGCCGGCGACGTTGGTACTGCGATTGCCACACGAGGCTGGGAGTTGGTGACTGGTGGCGGACATATTTCAATGATGGGTTCAGTTTCACACGCTGCACGCGAAGCTGGCGGTCGCACGATTGGAATTATTCCGCAACGTTTAGCAGACATTGAATTTGCAGATGAAGATAGCGATGAACTTCATGTTGTTAAGTCGATGCGTGAACGTAAAGCGATGATGGAAGATTACTCCGATGCATTTATTACGCTTCCGGGCGGTCCAGGCACACTTGAAGAGTTCTTTGAAATTTGGGTCGGTCGTTATTTGAAGTTCCATAACAAGCCAGTGATTGTGCTCGATCCCTTTAACTTCTATGCACCACTGCATGCCTTTCTCGAGCATCTGACGCAAGAGAAATTCATTCGAACCGGGCAGCGGGACTTAATTATCTGGACCGATAGCATTGAGAGCGCGCTCAGCGCCTGTGCTAACGCAGCTGACTAGTAACCTAGCGGCATGACTTCCGAGACTTTGGCGCAGCTACTTGCCAACTTGCCGGAGGAAGAGCGCATCATTATGACCTTGCACTATCTCAAAGCAATGTCAACAGCAGAGATCGCTGCACTCTTGCATGTTCCAGAGCGATCAGTTGCTGCGGTAATTGCCTCTGGTCGTTCAAAGCTCACAAGCGCCCTTGGCTTCCCGCTTAAGTAAGGGCCAATTTCCCAACTTCACTAAGGTGCGAGATACTTCTCCCTACACCTTTTAGTACTTCTACCCCGAGGAGCAATTCAGATGGCAGCAATGAAGCCTCGTACCGGTGATGGCCCAATGGAAGTCACCAAAGAAGCGCGCTCGCTAGTGATGCGTATCCCACTCGAAGGTGGCGGCCGACTCGTTGTAGAACTCAATGCAGAAGAAGCGGGCAATCTCGGCAACGCACTTCATGCCGCAGTCCTGCTAGTCAAGAAATAGTTCCTTTCTTTCGCTACGGTAGCCATTGTGGCGCCAAGTAAAGCTCTTAAAACAACCTTCATCAATCCAGAACTCTCTGGCGTAGATTTCACTGCAAAATTTCCGCAGCTACTTGGCTGCGATGCAATTGCGATTGGTTTCACTAAGAACGAAGCAGGTAAGAGTAAAACCGAACCTCCCAGCTTCACATTAGTAGGTCCTAAAACTCTCATTCGTAAAATCGAGAGCACCTTCGCTCTGAACTTGCTCGATGAACTCACTTTCTTCTCACCCAGTGGTAAAGCCGGTGAGATTTTTGAGTTACCAGCAAGTGTCAAAGGTGGAAAAGTAGAGCGAATTCTTTTAGTTGGCCTTGGTGATAGCTCACTCAATGCACATCGAATTAGCGCTGGAGCAATTGCGCGCAAATTCCGTGGCAAGAAAGTTTCGATTGCATCTCTTGTCATCGGAGATAAATCAGCGCTTGAAACCCATGCGACATCGCTCGCCCTCGGTGGCTTTCAGTGGAGCCAGAAGAGCGCGCCAGTTGATGGTGCGCCAAAGTTCCTCATCAATAGTGAGAAATCTTTAGATCGAGCAGCGGTAATTTCAGCGGCAGTAAATAACGCTCGCGCACTCATTCACACTCCGGCAAACATCAAGAATCCAGAGTGGATGGCACTCCAAGTGAAGAAATTAGCGAAGAGCCCCTCTCTTAAGGTCACTGTGAAGAGTGGAAAAGAATTAGCGGAATTTGGTGGCTTGCGTGCAGTTGGTAATTCATCGCCCAAGCCCGGACCGCGCTTTATTCAAGTCAGTTATGCACCTGCTGGAAGTTCACAGTGGCCACATGTTGTATTAGTAGGTAAGGGAATTACATTCGATACCGGTGGCGTCTCATTGAAACGTCCATACGACACCATGACGGCAATGAAGAGTGACATGGCAGGTGCTGCAGCAGTTTTGGCCACCGTCATTGCGATGCCAGAACTCAAACCAAAGGTTCGCGTAACTGCCCTTTTAATGATGGCTGAAAATGCACTCTCCGGTACAGCGCAGCGCCCAAGCGATGTCATTACTCATTACGGTGGCACAACTGTCGAAGTGATCAATACCGATGCCGAAGGGCGTCTAGTTCTAGCCGATGGTTTAGCTTTTGCCGATCTCCATTTAAATCCAGATTATCTTCTCGATGTCGCAACCCTGACAGGTGCGGCGTCACTGGGTCTGGGGCGTCAATATGCAGCGATGTATACCCGAAGTGCCAAAGTTGCTAAGGATCTATCAACATCAGGTGAGCGAAGTGGTGATCGAGTTTGGCACATGCCACTAGTTGATGATTATGCAATTGCACTCAAGAGTTCGATAGCTGATTTCAACCACACTGCTGATAAACCAAAATTTGGCGCAGGGTCAGTGACTGCAGCGCTCTTTCTCGAAAAATTTGTTGGGGAGCGCAATTGGATTCACTTAGACATTGCTGGGCCAGCGCGAAGTGAGAGCGATACCGGTGAACAACCTAAGGGTGGCACTGGTTTTGGTGTTCGCTTACTTATTGATTGGATAACTCATTCACTATGAAAACTGATCCAGTCTCCTATGCCGAAGGTTTTATTAGCGAAGATGAAGTTCTGCAAAGCGCTCGTGCACGTGGTGTTGAATTTGGTGTTCGTGATACCTCGCCCGGTACTGGCAATTTCCTTAGCTATCTCGCTCATTTAATTTCAGCTCAATCGGTCGTAGAAGCGGGCACTGGATCTGGTGTCGGCACGCTCTGGGTTCTGCGCGGCATGCTTCCTGGTGGACTTCTCACCTCAATTGATAATGAGATTGAACATTCCCGAATTGCCAAACTTGCACTTAATGATGAAGGGATCGCTCCTTCGCAATATCGTTTGATTACAAATCCGATTACTGATGTGATGTCGAAGTTGGCAGATCGTGCATACGATTTAGTGATTCTGCGCCACGACCCGGAAGATCTCACTTACACAGTGGAGGATGCCCATCGAATTTTGCGAAGTGGTGGCGTCTTAGTAATTGACTCATTCTTTGGTGGCGGCAAAGTGCCAGACCCCACGCAACGTGATGCAAAGAGCATTGCGCTCCGGGAAACTGGGAAAATGATTAAAGCATCATCAGAGCTTTGGGTGAGCTCTCTCATAAACGTGGGAGATGGGTTACTACTCGCCACTAAACTCTAGCCATGGAAGAGCCATGGTGGATCGCTGCAGATAGCAAGAGCAAGAGTGATTTTCGTACCATTACGCCACAAGTCCGACGGAACAATCTTCGAAATAATGAAAAAGGCTTTGGTAGAACCATTGGCATCGCACTTCTCGCCGGAATTGTTGGAGCAGTCCTAGCCACTAACCTCAACATCACACCGCTGCGCTACAGCGCAAAGTTGGTAACGACTTCTAACACCATTGAACGTGCGCCAGATTCAGTTGCAGGAATTGCCAAGCGAGTGCTGCCATCTGTTGTATCAATTGCCATAAATTCTCCGGGTGGGACAGGCACTGGTTCAGGTTTCATTATCGATAGCAATGGTTACATTCTCACTAATAACCATGTAGTTGAAACTTTTGCCACAGGTGGCGGAACACTGACCGTAACGCTCAATGATGGAAGTAGCCAAGAGGCCAAGATTGTCGGCCGCGATAGTTCCTACGATTTAGCAGTTATTAAAATTGCTCGTACCGGCTTATCTGCTTTGCAATTTGGAGATAGCGATAAAGTCGAAGTTGGCGATGCCGTAATCGCAATTGGATCACCACTTGGACTTTCCGGCACCGTAACAAGTGGCATTATCAGTGCAAAGAATCGTCCAGTTACATCTGGCAGTGGCAACGGCGGCAGAGAGAGCTCCTTTATCAATGCGCTACAAACTGATGCCGCAGTTAATCCTGGTAATTCGGGTGGCCCACTTGTAGATGCCACTGGCGCGGTCATCGGTGTAAATTCTGCAATTGCATCGCTTGGTTCAAGTGTTGGTGGCCAATCCGGATCTATCGGTTTAGGTTTTGCAATACCGATCAATCAAGCACGACGGACTGCTGATCAATTAATCAAGAATGGTAAAGCCACCTACCCAATTATTGGTATCTCCTTAGATCTGTCTTACACCGGTACGGGTGCGCGAATTGCAGATGTTGCTGGAGCGATCTCATCTGGATCACCGGCAGATAAAGCGGGCCTAAAACCCGGCGATGTCATTACACGTTTTGATGGAAGCGCCATTGCAAAGGGTGATGACTTAATCGTTGCAGTTCGAGCGAAATCAATCGGAGATCGGGTGGCGATCGAGTACCTGCGGGGGAGCAAGAGCGGCAAAATCTCGCTTCAATTGTCGGGCTCAGCAAGCAGGTAGTCTTACGCCATGTTCTTCGACATCGGCGCTGGTGAAATGATCGGCCTTGCCGTTCTAGCTGTTATTTTAGTTGGACCAGAACGTTTGCCACGACTTACTCAAGATTTAGCAAAGATCGTTCGCAAGCTACGTCAATATGCACAGAGTGCAACTGGTGAGCTACGCGAGAACTTAGGGCCAGGTTTTGAAGATCTTCAACCATCAGATTTAAATCCTAAGAAATTTATTCAACGTCAAGTAAGCCAAGCACTAGAAAATGAAGATTCCACCGTGCAGGATTTGAAGGATATAAAAGCTGCGATTGACCCAGATTTGTTATGAGTACTGTCGAATTAGTTCGATCAGCACTTGCTCAAGTTAATGATCCTGAGCTACACCGCCCCATTACCGAATTAGGAATGGTCGATTCTCTTACTTTAGCTGGTTCCGAAATCAGCGTAACAATTCTGCTCACAATTTCTGGCTGCCCGATGCAAGATCGCCTTCGCACCGATGTCACAACTGCGGCGCTCTCAGTTGAGGGAGTCTCGGATGTGAAACTTGAGTTTGGTGTGATGTCGGAAGAGCAGCGCAATAATGTGAAGAAATTACTCCGGGGTGGCCGCGAGAAATTTATTCCCTTCGCCCAACCCGATTCACTAACTCGGGTAA
>WLQV01000020.1 GCA_009697555.1 Actinomycetota bacterium
CAATGAAGCAAGGAAGTTAGCTGGCGCAGCTGGCACCAAGGGCCCAGTTGAGGTTGCCGTTGCTGACCAGTTGAGTGGCCAGATCGATCAGATTGCAGAAATTTTCTGGGCAACTAAGAAGTAATTTCTACCGAAGTAAAAGTAGTGAAGCAGTTAGCGCCTAATTAATGGGTGCTTGCGCAGTAAGAGTCTGAGCGGCGGTGCGGGCGAGGAAAGATACTCGCTCCACCACCGCTCGCTTCATTTGTGCGGTGGCTACATGTCGCTCACCATCATAAATATCACAATTGAAGCGAACGTTCTTTCCATCTACTTCAACACAATTAGCAATGGCGCGAATTTCTACGCCGATAGAAACTGCCGCCATTACCTCTAAATCAATCGAGAGTAAGCGTGAGGTTTCACCGCTATCTAAGTGCTCCGCCAATGCACCAATTGCGGCGCTCTCCATTAAATGTAAATAATGTGAATTAGATGCAACGGGAAGATCGCCAATACCCATCGCAACAGCGGTATCTCCGGGGCGAACCACCATGGTGGCCAAACCCACGGCATCGATGAGTGCGTCCGGAGATTGCATACTTCAACCCTAGCCAGTAGCAAGGAAATTTTTGCTGATTGCGAAGTAAATTACAGCTACTATTTTTCTAGGTACGAAGAGAAATTCTTAGCGCTTTGGTGGCGGGCACTACTGGTAATGAACTTGGCGACCGCGTTACTCGTTACAACTACTTGTCGAGTTCCCCATCAATATTTTTACTCTCAGTGTGTTCAGGGTGAATGCTCTCAATTTGGGTGCTCTCGATCGTAATTTCACGATGTTCAATGGAGCCAAACTCATCTACTTGAATGGAAATCTCAGTCATCCGGAACTCGGTCACGATCTCACCTGCGCCGCGACGCATGCCGGCGAGAGATTCTGCGATGGAGTCGTGGAGATCTTGTGGCGCGCTCTCACAGCAACTGCGTGAGAGGAGATCGCGCATCATCGTGTGGATCGCTTCCTCGTGAGCTGCTTCGGCTCGGCAAGGTAGGCAGGAATCTAAGTGGTGGGAGATTGCAGCGCGACTTGCGACATCTTCTAGCTCGCCATCGAAGAAAATTACGAATGAATTAAGTACATCGACGCAGGAAATCTCGATCGCGCCATCATGGAAAATACTCATGATTCACCTCCGACGCTGCTGACATAGCCGCGATCTTTCGCGTAATCCATCAAGAGCGCACGCAATTGCTTGCGACCACGATGCAGGCGCGACATCACAGTTCCGGTAGGAATATCGAGAATCTCGGCGATCTCCTTATAAGAAAAACCCTCAACATCGGAGAAGTAGACCGCCATACGAAACTCTTCGGGGATCTCCTGGAGCGCGCGCTTTACATCGCTATCTGGCATCTTCTCTAGCGCTTCAACTTCGGCAGATTTTCCTTGATCACTTGTATGTGATGCAGCTTCTGCAATCTGCCAATCCTCTAACTCTGCATTAGAGATCATCGGTTGGCGCTGCTTCTTGCGATAGTTATTAATAAAAGTTGTAGTCAGAACGCGATAGAGCCAGGCCTTCAAATTGGTACCTGGTTCAAATTGGTGAAAGGAGGCAAATGCTTTGAGATAAGTATCTTGAACTAAATCGCGCGCATCATCGGGATTCTTTGTGTAGCGAAGGGCAGCGGCATATAACTGATTGGTAAATGCCAATGCATCGCGCTCAAATCGCAGAGTGCGATCTGCGGCGCTCTCACGAACAATCTCGGTGGAAGTCATCTCTCCCATTTTAGCCCTAGAAAAGTGTCTCTGGCGCGCCGAGTTCTATCGGCTCGGTGAGAGTTGGCCCTGAATTTGCCGCGGAATTCACCTTACGTGAAACGGGATGGAAGATTAAATCTGCGGCTGGATCTTCCAGCTCCATTAACTCCAACAACTCCGGAACGCTAGTTACGCCAGGATCTAGCCACGAACTCCACCGCTCTGGCGGCATTACTACTGGCATGCGCGAGTGAATTGTTGCAAGTCCGGCAACTGCTTCGCGGGTAATGATTGCCGCACTTTCAATTTCGTGACCTTCATCAGAGATCCACGTACTCCAAATTCCAGCAAGTGGAAGTGCGCGTTTAGTTGCAGAGGAGATAAAGAAAGGTTGCTTCGGTGGATAGTCACCGAGTGCGGTCGCCCATTCGTAATATCCATCGGCTGGAATTAAACAGCGACGTTTGCGAAATGCATCGCGAAATGTTGGCTTCTCATGCACCGATTCACTTCGTGCATTAATTGCATGTGATTGCGAGGTGCGGGCTGCATCAAATGTTTTCTGCCATGGCGCAATAATTCCCCACGATGCAGTTGCTAGCGAACGTGAATTGTCGCGATCTTGGCGCACAATATAAATATCTACCGTTGGTGCAATGTTCCAATTAGCGGGCAGTGGCGATTCGGGGCTGGTTCCAGTAATTCCGAACTCTTCTACTAAGTCTGCGACTAAGCGAGACTGCGCAAAGCGACCACACATGAGTAAGAGCCTAGACGGTAGACTTAACCAATGAATTCCAGTGGAGCAGGTAGTCCTCATTGGGTTGCGCCATTCCGCGGAAAAGATCCAGTCGATCTCACTCTCTCAATCCCCGGTTCTAAATCAGTCACTAATCGCGCGCTAATTTTGGCGGCATTAGCCGACTCTCCCACTGTGCTCCATAAAGCACTTCACTCCCGCGATACCGATTTAATGATCGCCGGACTTCAAGCAATGGGAGTTGGAGTGAGCGAAGATCAGAGCGCTCTGCAGATTGCACCTGGAAAGCTCAGTGGTCCAGCAACGATTGATGTGGGAAATGCCGGAACAGTTATGCGCTTTCTTCCACCAGTTGCCGCACTTGCCAATGGCGCAATTACCTTTGATGGCGATGCGCGATCACATGAGCGCCCACTTGGTCCTGTTATCGCAGCCCTTGAGGCGCTCGGTGTAAAGATCGATCACGAAAATCGTTATAGCTTGCCAATGAGTGTTCATGGCACTGGTGCAATTGCAGGTGGCGAAATTGCAATCGATGCAAGTGCATCGAGCCAATTCCTCTCTGCACTCCTTCTTATTGGTAGCAATACCGAAAATGGAATTACGATTTCTCATACTGGTGGCGTACTTCCCTCGATGCCACACATTGAAATGACAATTGCGATGGTGCGCGACTTTGGCGGAGAAATTACCGTTGATCAGAAAGCGCAAACCTGGCACGTCGCACCGCGAAAATTGCACGGCATGGAACTCACTATTGAGCCAGATCTCTCTAATGCTGCGCCATTTCTCTCTATTGCAATGGCGGTCGGTGGCAGCGTCACAATTAAAGATTGGCCAAGTTCTACTACTCAACCAGGCGGTGAGTTACCTGCAATTCTCGAGCGCATGGGTGCGAAAACTTCGCTGGGCAAAGATGGACTTACTCTGACAAGTAATGGCCTCATTCATGGAATTGATATCGATCTCCATGACCTTGGTGAGTTAACACCGGCAATTGCCGCACTTGCAGCACTCGCTGATTCACCATCGCGAATTACCGGTATTGGTCATTTGCGTCTGCACGAAACAGATCGCTTGGCTGCCCTCACTACTGAAATTAATGGACTGGGCGGCAAAGTAAAAGAATCACCTGATTCACTTGAATTTACACCGGCGCCACTTCATAAGGGAATTTTCCATACTTATGAAGATCATCGCTTAGCAACTGCTGGTGCCGTCATTGGTTTAGTAGTTAAGGATCTTGAAGTAGAGAACATTGATACGACCAAAAAGACCCTGCCTAACTTTGCGCAGATGTGGAGCGATCTCCTTCGATGAGTGAAAAATACCGTCGATTCGATGAGTCACATGCACGAGTTCGCCCTAGTGGCGGAACCCGCCCCCGCAGTAAAGATCGACCATCCCATAGCGATGCAGTTCGCGCATTTGTCACAACAGTGGATCGTGGGCGAATTACCTGCGTCTTAGAAAATGGCGATGAAATCACAGCAACAACAGCGCGCGAATTGGGCAGAAAATCAGTTGTTGTCGGTGATTACGTTGGCGTGGTCGGTGATGTCAGCGGCAAAGATGGAAGCTTGGGGCGCATCGTCACTATCCAAGAGCGGCGCAATACTTTAAGTCGCAGCATCGATGATGTTGCAAAAGTGGAGCGCACCATTGTGGCCAATATCGATCAGATCGTTATCGTTGTTGCGGCGGCAAATCCAGAGCCACGTCGCGGTCTTATCGATCGCTTCTTAGTCTGCGCTTTCCACGAAAACATCCAACCGGTAATTTTGATTACCAAGATTGATATTGCAGCGATACCAGATTTTATGAGCGAATATGAAGTTCTAGGAATTCCGATTCTGCAGAAGAGCAAGGATGGTTCGCTCAAAGAGATCCAAGATCTTCTTGCTGAGAAGAAATCAGTTCTAGTTGGCCACTCTGGTGTCGGAAAATCAACTCTCATTAATCAATTGATTCCCGCTGCGCTGCGTGCAACTGGAATTGTTAATGAGAGTACTGGGCGCGGTCGCCACACATCTTCGAGTGCAATTGCACTGCCGCTAGAAGGGACAACTTCTGGAAGCGAGAATTCCGGATGGATTATTGATACTCCCGGCATTCGCGCATTTGGTTTGGCGCACATTGATCCCGAGCGAATTCTTGGCGCATTCCCCGAGCTCTACGAAGTCTCCCAAACCTGCATGAGCAACTGCTCCCATCAAGGTAGCGACTGTGCAATTGCTACCTGGGCAAGTGCTGCCACTGGGCGCGAAGGTGAGATCAGAATCGCTCGATTAGAGAGCCTGCGTACCCTGCTCGACACTAAATTAGATGTGACACTGGACTAGGCTGGATTTATGAGCGCGCAAAGTTCCGGAACATCCAAATACAGCGCCGACTTAGCGCTGGCGCAAGAACTTGCCGATGCCGCAGATGTAATAACAACGTCGCGTTATCGCGCACTTGATCTCGTCATTACAACGAAGCCAGATGCCACCCCTGTTACCGATGCAGATAAGGCAGTTGAGAGCGCACTGCGTGAGTTAATTACCAAAGTGCGACCTGGCGACAAAATAATTGGTGAAGAGTTTGGCAATGATGGATCAGATGCAAAGGCAAGTGGTCGCCACTGGGTAATTGATCCGATCGATGGAACTAAAAACTTTATGCGTGCGGTTCCAGTCTGGGCCACTCTTATTGCACTGGTCGAAAATGGTGAAGTTGTTGTTGGCGTTATTAGCGCTCCAGCACTCAATCGCCGTTGGTATGCGGCAAAAGGTAGTGGCGCCTATGTTCATTCGCTGCCTGGTACGGAGAATAATTCACTTCGAAAGATTTCAGTATCGAAGGTCGCGCAACTTTCTGATGCTTCGCTCTCCTTCTCGGATTTAGTCGGTTGGGGCGTTAATCGCGATAACTTCATCGCGCTGATGGATCAGGTTTGGCGCACACGTGGCATCGGAGATTTCTGGTCACACATGCTCGTTGCCGAAGGGGCAGTTGATATTGCAGCTGAACCATCCCTTGCACTCTGGGATATGGCAGCGATCGACATTATTGTGCGCGAGGCTGGCGGAACATTTACCGATTTAAGTGGCGCAGCTGGGCCACATGGAAAGAGCGCAGTAAGTAGTAACTCACTACTGCATAGCGCAGCGTTGAAAAAAATTACTCATGGCTGAATCCTTTCTCGGTTCAATCTCGGTTGGCGCGCCAGCTTCGCCGCAAACTGCACCAGAGGATCAACCAGGTGATCGCTCTGGACTTACTAAAGATGCGCTAGAAGTTCGCACGCTCCAGGTAGGAGGAATGACTTGTAGCTCCTGCGTAAATACCGTGGAGCGCGCGCTCAATGCACTGCCTGGTGTGAGTGCAACAGTGAACTTTGCAACTGAGACTGCGCATGTATTGATGCAACCCGATGTAAGAGAGAAAACTTTAGTAGATGCCGTTAAACGTGCCGGTTATGAAGTAAAGGTAATTCACGATTCATCTCAGATTGCCCTACATAGCAAGAAGAGCGCAGTCAGTTTTATTTTTGCGCTGCTCCTTACTGCGCCAGTATTTGCGATCTCGATGTTCATGAGCCTTCACATGAAGGTTTCTACTTGGCTAGATAGTCAACTCACTAACTACAACATCGCACTTCCCGCCGCACCTACCGCAACATGGGCGGCGATTATTTTGAGTGCACCTGTTGTTCTGATCATTGCCTATCCAATTCATAAGGCAGCGCTGCGAAATCTGACGCACCCCACTATGGATAATTTAGTTTCACTGGGATCACTCACTGCATTTGGCTGGTCGATTTACGCAGCACTGACCAATTCTGGTGATAGTTATGCTGAAGTTGCCGCCACTGTAATTACCTTTGTCATTCTTGGGCGCTACTTGGAAGCTAAGGCGAAGAAGCAGGCAAGTAGTGCACTCTCAACCTTGCTCACACTTGGCGTAAGAGAAGTCTCCGTGATGCGCGCCGGTACCACAATTCAAATCTCGATCGCCGATCTTGCCCTTGGTGATGAATTCATTGTTAAACCAGGTGAGCGAATTCCGACCGATGGCGTTGTGGTCTCTGGTTCAAGTGAAGTCAACAATGCTCTCGTTACTGGTGAATCACTTCCTATTAAGGCCGAGGTAGGCACAAGTGTTATTGGCGGTGCGCTCAATCTCAATGGCCTCCTTGTAATAAAGACACTTCGTATTGGCTCCGATAGTGAATTAGCAAGAATCACTGCAATGGTGATTGGTGCACAAGGTGTGAAGGTTCCGATTCAGCGCCAAGTCGATCGCATCAGCGCGGTATTTGTTCCGCTAGTAACAACCCTTGCAGTGATTACCTTCTTAATGTGGCGCCAGAATGGCCATCCACTCGCCTACTCGCTCTCCACTGCAATTGCGGTAATTGTTATTGCCTGCCCGTGCGCGCTGGGATTAGCCACTCCTGTTGCACTCCTTGTCGCCTCAGGTCGCGGGGCGCAACGCGGAATTGTGATTGCCCAACCACGCGCGCTAGAAATTGCTGGAAAAATTGACACTGTTCTACTCGATAAGACCGGAACTATTACTACTGGTGAGATGGCAGTGCTGCACTTTGTTGCGCCAGCAAGTGCGGCAGCAACACTTGGTGCTCGCTTCCAGAACATTGCCACAGAACGCAACATTGCAACGAGTGCGCTCTCGATTGAGAAACTCAGCACACATCCTGTGGCTGCAGCGATTGCCACATGGGCACTTGGTCAAGGTGGCGTCGCCGCCACGGTTAGCGAATTTCAAAGTACCCCTGGTGCCGGATCTGCAGCGCGAATTGAAATCGCCAGCGAGAAGCCAGTTGTATTAATTGGTTCACCTGCAGCCGTTGCTCATAGCACTACAACATTTGCACCAGAGCTTCAGAGTGCAATTACTGAGTGGGAGCGCGAAGGCTTAACGCTCTCTGTTCTTGCCTGGGATGGCGTTGCATTGGCAGCATTTGCAGTCGGTGATCAAATTAAGGCAGATGCGGCGCAAGGTATCGCAGCACTTGTTGCCAGAGGAATTTCACCATGGTTGATCACCGGTGATAATGCTCAAGTTGGTGAAAGCGTTGGCGCCAAAGTTGGAATCCCAGCGGCACAAATTATTTCGCAGGCAACACCAGAAGATAAGTTAAATAAAGTTAATCAACTTCGCGCAAGTGGTCACTGCGTGCTTATGGTGGGCGATGGCGTTAATGATGCCGCAGCCCTTGCTGCAGCTGATCTGAGTATTGCGATGGGAACTGGAACAGAGACCGCTATGGCAACCTCTGACATCACAGTAATGCAACGAGATTTTATGAGCGTCAATCGCGCGCTTGAACTTTCCACGCAGACCTTGAAAATAATCAAAGCTAATTTGCTCTGGGCATTTCTTTATAACGTCATTGCGATTCCAGTTGCGGCAGCCGGTCTTTTAACGCCGATGATCGCAGCAGGTGCCATGGCTGCTTCTAGCCTCTTTGTCGTCAGTAATTCGCTGCGCATTAAATAGCGCAACCTCTCTCGTTCTAGTAGCGGGGGCAGGATTTGAACCTACGACCTCTGGGTTATGAGCCCAGCGAGCTACCGAGCTGCTCCACCCCGCGTCGGTAGGCCAATGCTATTGCCCAAGGTAGAGAGTTACCAAATCGCGCAAAAGTGCACTCACTGATTGCGCTTCTCACTGATGAGATTACGCAGCGTTGATGATTACTTCTTGCGGGACTCTGCCGCAACTGCTGATGCAATTGCAGATTTCAATCGCGCTTGCGCCTTGCCATACGCGGCCCAGTCGCCCTTAATGCGCGCTGCTTCACCATCTGCAAATGCTTGCTTTGCAGATGCAAGTGCTGCAGCTAAATCACCAGAGGCAGATGCTGCACTTCCTGGAGTTGCACCACTACTTGTTGAAGTGGAAGTGCTTGTTCCGGAGTTGCCACCAAATACTTGATCGAGTGCGCCTTTAAGTGTGTCATCAAATCCAATTTGATCACCGAATGAGACGAGAACTTTCTGAAGCAGTGGATAGGCGGCAGAGTTTGATGTTGCGCGCACATACACCGGTTGCACATAGAGCAATCCGCCACCAACTGGAAGGGTTAAGAGATTGCCGAGAACTACATCGGAACCACCTTGGCGCAGCAGCGAGAGCGAGTTAGCAACATCTGGTTTTGCTTCAAAGTTTGAGGCAACTTGAGATGGGCCAGCGATGTTGGTACTGCGCGGCAATTGCAGGACAGTGATTTTTCCGTAATCGGGGCCGGCATCAGAATTGACCGCAGCAAATGCAGAGAGATTCTCACGTCCACCGCGCGGTACAAATGGTGTCGTTAATTGGAATGACGCCTTCTTCTCTCCTGGCATTTGCAGCGTTAAGTAATAAGGAGGTTGATTGCCGGCATTGCCACCAAAGGTCGATGGATCGCGTGGCACGCGCCAGAAATCTTGACCGCCGTAGAAAGCACTCGCACTCTTCACGTGGTAGGCGCTCAAAATATCGCGTTGTACCCGGAACATATCTTCGGGATAGCGGATGTGCGCTAGTAGATCAGCCGAGATCGCACTCTTTGGCTTCACAGTATTAGGAAAGGCCTTGCTCCATGTGGCAAGAACTGGATCCTTGGTATCCCATTGGTAGAGCGAAACAGTGCCATCGTAGGCATCGACCGTAGCTTTCACTGAGTTACGAATGTAATTGACCGATGCATTTGATTGCGCGGTAATTGAATTAGAACGAGCTGTCAGCGCATCAGAAGTAGCACTTGAAAGCGTGGTCTTACGTGAATAGGGATAGCCATTACTTGTTGTGTAGCCATCAATGATCCACTGAATGCGACCATCAACGAGAGCTGGATATGGATCGCCATCGAGAGTGAGCCATGGCGCAACTTTTGCCACTCGCTCGCGCGGATTGCGTTCAAAGAGAATCTTGGAGCCACTATTAATTAAATTAGAGAGAACAATTCGTTGCTCTTGATACTTAATGGCAAAAACCAAGCGCGCAAAGAGTGAGCCCATTGGAACGCCACCCTTGCCGCTATAAGTAACGTTCTTCTGACCATTGGCAGATGCATCATCTGGATAGTCGAATTCCACTGGTGAGCTGGTCTGCTTGCCACCGATGATCGAGTAATCAGGAACATTCTCACCAAAGTAGACGCGTGGTTCGAAATCTCCTAGGCCTTTTGTTGGTGGCAGATCGCCAACTGCAAAGGAGGGTTTTCCATCCACGTCGCGCACATTTCCAAATGCTCCAACAAAACCAAATCCATGGGTGTAGACCAAGTGATCATTGATCCAGTTACGACTTGGATTGCCGGCGATGTTGAGTTCACGCACTGCGACAATTACATCGCGCTGAACGCCATTTACTTTATAACGATCGACATCGAGGGAATCTGGGAAGGTGTAATAAGGCTTGATCTGTTGCAACTGGCGAAATGTTGCAGTCAGTACGTTGGGATCCATCAAGCGAATATTGGAAATTGTCACTGCATCTTTGGAGAGTTGACCTACTGATGTTGAGAGCGTGGCTTGATAATCCTTGACTTCCACTGCATTAAGACCGAATGCAGCGCGAGTGGCATCAATGTTGCGCTGAATGTAAGGAACTTCCTTGGAAGATTCACTTGGCTTTACTTGGAATTGTTGGATCAAACCAGGGTAAACAC
>WLQV01000021.1 GCA_009697555.1 Actinomycetota bacterium
GCGCCAGTTTCAATTGTTGGAACGCTCGACTCATCTACCACCATGCGAATCAGCGCGGCGCTCCCCCGTGGAATTACTAAGTCAACTTTGCCGCGAGCATTGAGCAGAGCCTTAACTGTGTCGCGAGAATCAGAGGGAACTAGTTGAATCACATCGGGTGAAATAGTTGTGCGCTTAAGAGCGCTGCGCATAACATCGACCAAAATTGCATTGCTATTTGCCGCACTTGATGAACCACGAAGTAACGCAGCATTTCCTGACATAAGGAGAATGACTGCAGCATCTACTGTGACATTTGGACGTGCTTCATAAACCATTCCGACCACACCAAAGGGCACCGATACTTGGCGCAGATGCAGTCCATTAGGAAGGCTCGATTCGCGAATTGTGCGCTGTAATGGATCCGGTAGCTCTGCAACTAAGCGAGCCCCATTAGCAATTCCAGCAATGCGATCGCTAGTAAGTAGCAATCGATCAAGTAGTTGCGGATGCATTCCCTCTGCCTTGCCACGTTCAATGTCGATTGCATTTGCCGCGCCAATTTCACTAGCGCGTGCTTGGATCTCTGCTGCAATCGCAAGAAGTGCCCCTTTGCGATCAGCACTCGATGCAGTGGTAAGTGTGCGGGCAGCCCGGCGCGCGGTATCAGCTAAGTCGTTAACTAGAGTGGCTGCGCCCATGTAATAAGCCTATCGGGCGATAGCATTTCTTCGTGAGCAAATTATTTAAGACCCTGCGAAATCTCTTTATCGTCCTCGCCACCATTTATGTGGCGCTCTTTGCACTGACATCTGTTATTCGCTACCCCGAGCCGATCTCTTCGATTCGCCTCGCATTGGCTCCGGCTTCCAAAACTCCATTTTTGATGCCCGCTCACACAATTGCACCAAGTGCTTCTAAGCACCCTTGGGCGATTGGCGCACCGGAAGTCCCAGAGACGGTGATGTGGAATAAAGAGAAGATCTCCTTTGACTCATTCCTCGAACGCACCCAGACCAATGCATTTCTGATTATTCGTGATGGTGCGATTACTTACGAGAAATATCGCAATGGCAAAAGTGAGAGTTCGCTCCTGCCTTCTTACTCCGTAGCCAAAACAATGACCTCGCTCATGATCGGTAAATTAATTAGCGAAGGTAAGTTAAAAGAGAGCGATACATTTGTCAGTGTTCTTCCAGAATTTAAAGCCGGCACTAATTTTGACCAAGTAAAGATCTCTGATCTGCTTGACATGAGCGGTGGTCTTGCCGCTCTTGACAACTATCCGGATGGACCAGCGGGCTGGGGTGTCGCGATTGCCCAGATGTACGCAACAACAGATTTG
This sequence comes from Actinomycetota bacterium, assembly GCA_009697555.1. Taxonomy (GTDB): domain Bacteria; phylum Actinomycetota; class Actinomycetes; order Nanopelagicales; family Nanopelagicaceae; genus WLQV01. Next base: position 1,325 of record WLQV01000021.1, read on the forward strand.
AATTACTTTATGAAGAACAATCGCCGAATGGATTCAACTCCAGGAACCAAAGCGGACTATCGCAGCATCGATACCCAAATGTTGGGCTTGGTCATTAAGAAGATCACAGGTGAGAAATTAGCCGATTACTTCAGTAAATCTTTCTGGGCACCAGTTGGTGCTGAATATGCGGCAACCTGGAATGTCGATCGCATCGATGGACAAGAGAAAACTTTCTGCTGCTTCAATGCGGCTGCACGTGACTATGCCCGCATCGGGCAATTACTTCTCAACAATGGTGCATCCAGCATCGGCGGTGCCAATTTGATCGATGCCAATTGGATGAAGCGCCTGACAACGAGCAAGGTAACGCTCGATCGCAATTGGGGTTACGGCGCACAGATCTGGCATCCATACTCAGATTCCAATCTGATGATGGGGCTACATGGCCAATATGTATTTATTCAACCAAGTACTCACACAGTAATTGTGAAACTCAGCGATGAGCCAACTAAGAATGGCGACAATGAGTCCTATACCGCAGCGGTATTGCATGACATTGCTCGTGCCCTGCCCAATAAAAAGTAAGTTAGAGCAGAACTAAATCGTCGCGATGTACGAGTTCGCGCTCGTATTCGGCCCCGAGTGATTTTGCAATCTCTTTGGTGGAGCGGCCCAGTAGTTGTGGGATTTCGCTGGCATCAAAGGCAACTAAACCGCGGGCGATTACTGCACCAGTTGCACTGATAATTTCAACGGTATCCCCTGCATTAAATTCACCTTCAACGGCTGTGACTCCGGCTGGCAAGAGCGAAGTACCGCGTTCGAGAATTGCAGTTGTGGCTCCGGCGTCGAGAATTAATCGACCATGTGGTGTTGCAGCATGTGCCAACCAGAGAAGTCGTGAACTGGCATGGCCAGCTACGGCATGAAAGTAGGTTCCGAAATCTTCGCCAGAGAGCGCACTCGCTGATTGCTCAAGGGAAGTGAGCAGCATTGCAATTCCCGATGTAGTGGCAATGCGTGCTGCTTCAACTTTAGTAACCATTCCGCCGCTACCCACACCAGCAGAACCTGCGCCACCTAATACAACATCGTTGAGCTCGCTGACATTTTTTACATCAGCGATGCGCTTGGCACCGCTCTGAGTTGGTGGTGCGTCATAGAGTGAATCGATGTCAGAAACCAATACCAATAAATCTGCACCGATGAGAAGTGCAACCAAGGCAGCTAAGCGATCGTTATCTCCGAACCGAATCTCACCTGTTCCGACTGAGTCATTCTCATTTATAACAGGCACGACGCCGAGTGCTAGCAATTTATCTAGTGTGCGCTTGGCATTCTGGTAATGAGAGCGGCGGACAATATCTTCAGTGGTAATTAACACCTGAGATGCCGTGATTTTATGTTGGGCAAAAGCTTCGGTATAGCGATGGATGAGCAGGCCCTGACCAACTGATGCTGCAGCTTGTTGTGTTGCTAAATCAGTTGGGCGCACTTTCAATCCCAATGGGGCAAGTCCAGCTGCAATGGCACCGGATGAAACAACGCAGACTTCAGCACCTCGCGCACGGGCAGCTGCAACAACACTGACTAATTTTTCAACTGATGCAGGATCTAATTGCGCACCAGCTTTGCCGGTAAGTGAGGAGGAGCCGATCTTAATAACAATGCGTTTTGCAGTCGTGATGTCGCTACGCATTACTTCTCCTCCGCTTCGGTACTCGCTTCAATAATCTCAGGGGTGTGGGGATCAACGACGTTGTACTCCCATTGTTTCGCAATCTCATCATCGCTGAGCTGATCTGCTTGGCGTGGCTCAACGCGCCATGGTGATTCAAGGCGTCCATCTTCACCACGAGGCGTGCCCAGTAACTCAGCGCCTGCTTCGATCGTTGGTTCCCAATCAAAGACGACCGCTGCTTCACCTTCGCCGATGCGAACTTCAACACCAGCCATCGCACCCTTACGGAAGAGATCGCGCTCGACTCCCAGTTGCGCCAAACGATCGGCTAAGTAACCAATTGCTTCGGCATTCTTAAAGTCAGTCTGTCGCACCCAACGCTCTGGCTTCTTACCAGAGACAGAGAATGAACCATCCTTATTTGCGACAACAGTGAAGCCCGAATCATCAACTGCAATTGGTCGCAAGACAATGCGCGTGCGCTCTTCTGCAACTGCATCATGGCGCGACTTTTCAACTAAGCGCGACATGGCATAGATAAGTTCTTGCAGGCCAATGTGAGATGCAGCTGAAACTTGATAGGTCTCATAACCGCGCTCTTTCAGTTGAGCCTCCACCATGTCAGCCATTGCTTGGCCATCAGGTAAATCAACTTTATTAAGAGCAACGATGCGTGGTCGATCTTCTAATCCGCCATATTGCGCGAGCTCATTCTCGATAATTTCTAGATCGGCAATTGGATTACGATCAGTTTCCAACGTTCCACAATCGAGAACGTGCACAAGTGCAACGCAGCGTTCGACGTGACGCAAGAATTCCAGCCCTAAACCTTTACCTTGGCTAGCACCAGGAATAAGTCCTGGCACATCGGCAACAGTAAATCGCGCCTCACCGGCACGGACAACTCCTAAATTTGGCACCAGAGTTGTAAATGGGTAATCAGCAATCTTTGGCCGCGCAGCAGAAATCGATGCAATAAGTGATGACTTACCAGCACTTGGATAACCAACAAGTGCAATGTCTGCAACGCTCTTGAGTTCGAGCATCAATGTGCGCTCTTCACCTGGTTCACCGAGAAGTGCAAAGCCTGGTGCGCGACGCTTTGATGATGAGAGCGCAGCATTTCCTAGCCCACCATTACCGCCTTGTGCCGCCATGAAAACAGTTCCGGCGCCAACTAAGTCAGCCAAGATTTCGCCATTGCTATTGAGAACAACGGTGCCATTAGGAACTAAGAGTGTGAGATCTTCGCCAGCTGGTCCATCTTTGCGATCGCCATAACCAGCACGACCCGATGTTGCTTTGCGATGTGGTGAGTGGTGGTAATCAAGGAGTGTGGTCATGTTGGTATCAACCACTAAACGAATGTCGCCACCGCGACCACCATTGCCACCATCTGGTCCACCCAGTGGCTTAAATTTTTCACGGTGAACTGAGACGCAACCGTCGCCGCCTTTTCCGGCAGCAAGATGGAGCGTGGCACGATCAACAAATGTTGTCATGGTCTGCTCCTTCCCTTCCTTGCTGATAGAGATCTAGAAAATAAAAAAGCGGGTCCGACATAGCCGGCCCGCTTTTTATGAGAACCGTAATTAAATAGCTGGAACTACATTCACTACTCGACGACCACGTGCGCGACCGAATTCAACGCTGCCTGCTGCAAGTGCAAAGAGTGTGTCATCTTTGCCGATGCCAACATTCTTACCTGGGTGAAAGTGAGTTCCACGTTGGCGAACCAAGATCTCGCCGCTGTTAACAATCTGGCCAGCAAAGCGCTTGATGCCGAGGTACTGCGCATTGGAATCGCGACCGTTTCGGGTAGACGAGACACCTTTCTTACTTGCCATTTCTCAACTCCTCTTTACTTAACGCCGTTAATAGCAGTGATTTTTACAGTGGTGTTCTTCGAACGGAAACCTTGACGACGGCGATAGCCAGTCTTGCTCTTGTAACGAAGGATGTGAATCTTTGGACCCTTGCTCTCATCGAGAACTTCAGCGGTAACTTTCACGCCAGAGAGAACCTTGGGATCAGTGGTGACAGTTGCACCATCAACCACGAGAAGAGCAGGGAAAGTAACAGTGGAACCAGCAGCGCCATCGATGCGATCGACCACGACTGTGTCTCCAACGGCCACTTTCTCTTGGCGACCGCCAGCTTTCACAATTGCATACACAGTGTTTACTCCAATGAACTTCTCGAGGGTAGAGGCTTAGGGTACGGACTTACGCCCGAGCCGGTCAAATCGTGGGCTTAGGAAGCACTTCCTGGAGTGACGACCCCAGTACTGACGGCGCGACGTCGGCGACGAGTGCCTACTTCGACCTTCACGGTTGAGACTTCAGCAACACTCTCTTCTGCCCCAGTCGAATCGATACCAGTCGAATCGCTCTCAGTGGATTCGCTCTCAGATTGATCAGAAGAATCAGATGAGTGATCATCTTCATCAACTTCATTTGCCGAATGTGATCCAGCAAATGGTGTGCTTGCAACAAGTTTGACTGGATCAGTGTGAATGTGAATTCCACGACCACCGCAACTATCGCAAGTAGTGGAGAAGGCTTCGATTAAGCCTTGGCCAACGCGCTTGCGTGTCATCTGCACTAAACCAAGTGAGGTAACTTCAGCGACTTGATGCTTGGTGCGATCGCGGCCAAGGCACTCCACCAAACGGCGCAGAACCAACTCGCGGTTAGATTCAAGGATCATGTCGATAAAGTCGATAACAACAATTCCACCGAGGTCGCGCAGGCGCAATTGACGTGCAATTTCTTCAGCTGCTTCCAAGTTATTTTTAGTAACAGTATCTTCGAGATTGCCACCCTTACCAATAAATTTACCGGTGTTAACGTCGATCACGATCATCGCTTCAGTGCGATCGATAACTAAGGAACCACCCGATGGTAGGTAAACCTTGCGATCGAATGCCTTAGAGAGTTGCTCATCGACTCGATAATCTGCAAAGAGATCGCCGGTGCCGGTGTACTTCTCCGCCTTCTTGCCTAGTTCTGGCGCAATGAAGTTGAGGTACTCAGTAATTTCATTCCACGCTTGGTCGCCTTGGATTGTGAGCTTGCGGAAATCTTCATTGAAGATATCGCGAATTACACGGACACCGAGATCGGGCTCTGCGTAGAGAAGAGCTGGTGCATGGAAATTTGGATTCTCTGACTTAGCGATGATGTCCTGCCATTGCGCCTTCAAGCGAACTACATCGCTCTCTAGATCTTCAGCAGATACACCTTCGGCAGCGGTACGTACGATGACGCCAGCTTCTTCTGGAATCAGATCTTTCAAAATACTCTTAAGGCGAGTGCGCTCTTCTTCTGGCAAGCGACGACTAATTCCACTCATTCCACCACCGGGAACATAAACCAAGTGACGACCTGGAAGTGAGATCTGACTAGTAAGGCGAGCGCCCTTCTGGCCAATTGGATCCTTTGTTACTTGAACTAAAACTGGCTGACCAGTTTTTAATACCGTTTCAATTTTGCGTGACTGGGTATCGGAAATTCCTGCTGCATCCCAATTCACTTCACCGGCATAAAGAACTGCGTTGCGACCCTTGCCGATATCAACGAAGGCAGCTTCCATACTGGGGAGCACATTCTGTACTCGACCCAAATAGACGTTGCCGACATAAGAGACGTTGCTATTACGGTTGACGTAATGCTCAACCATGACATTGTCTTCAATAACTGCAATCTGTGTGCGATCTGCAATCTGGCGAACCACCATTTCGCGATCGACATTCTCGCGACGAGCTAGAAATTCGCTATCGGTAAGAATGGTGCCGCGACGACGATAAGGCTCGCGATATTCACTACGTGGTTCGCGGGTACGGCGATTGCGACCTCGGTCATTGCGCTCTGCGCGCTCTGGACGTGCTGGACGTTCGCGAACTTCGCGGACCTTAACAACGGTAATGACGCCATCTTCTTCAATGGTCTCCCCTGGAGTTACACCTTCGCCTGCAGCGCGACGGCGACGACGGCGACGATGAGTGCCACCTTCCCCGCCCTCTTCTCCTGCATCTTCACTTGTACTCTCTTGGGAATTCTCTTCACTGCTCTCGGATGCTGCGCCACCGCGACGACGGCCGCGTCCTCCGCGACGACGGCGACGGCGATTCTTGCTCTCTTCGCTCTCGTTGCTATCTGCGCCCTCATCACTTGCAGCTGATTCGGCGACAACTTCTTCGCTCTTCTTAGCCCGCGTAGCACGTGGTGCTTTTGCATCGGCTGCTTGGAAAACTGGAACAGGAATGGAAGCAGCACGACCCTTTTTCGGTGTGACTTCTTCATCGCCACTGACTTCGGGGGCAACTTCCGACTTACTCTTCTTAACCGCACGCTTGCGCGGTGTTTTTGGCTGTATAGCCATGGCACCAAATCCTCTATGCGTTCAGATGAACGCGCTCTGGCTCTTCAGAATCAGAATAAAACTGTCGAGCAAATCTTGGTAAGACAATCTCTGTAAGAAAATCTCTTCTTCTATTCCGCGCTTGGCCGTTATCGCAACTGATGTCGCGCGCCGCGCTGGACGTAGAGCAAGTATGACAGATCAGAGCCAAAATAGGAAAGATTGCGAATTCCGCGCTAAATCAGCCGAATTACCCTCGTAAACGAGCATGAACATTTTGTAGGAGGCCAATGCCAATCAGATTGGCGAACATGCTCGATCCACCATAAGAGAGGAATGGAAGTGGCACGCCCGTCATCGGCATCAGCCCCATTGTCATTCCAATGTTCTCAAATATCTGGAATGCAAACCATGCAATTACTCCAGTGCAGACCAATCTGCCAAATGGATCATTGGTGCGATTTGCAATCGAGAATGCACGAATAATGATGGTGCCAAAGAGCAATAAAATTAAGCCACATCCTAAGAATCCAGTCTCTTCACCAGCTACTGTAAAAATAAAGTCAGTCTGTTGTTCTGGTACAAAGCGACCATTTGTTTGTGGTCCCTTGAAGAGGCCAGTGCCCACTAATCCGCCAGAACCCACGGTAATTCTTGCTTGGCGCAATTGATAACCACTGCCTTGACTATCTGCACCGGGATTGACGAAGGATTGCAATCGCTTTAATTGGTAATCATTAATCACGCCAACTTTGACTGCGGTAAATCCTCCAATGACGGCTACTAGTAGCAGCGCTACAACCCATCGAGATGGTGCACCAGATACTGCGATCATGGCGACGATTGCACCACTAATGATGAATACTGTTCCCATATCTGGTTGCAAGAGAATCAAAATTACTGGGATCGCTGCAATCGCCAATGCGCGCAATACATCTTGATTGCCAGGATCATCGCGACCATGGGTGCGCTCAGCTAGGACCATCGACATTCCTACAATGATCGAAATCTTCGCAAGCTCTGCTGGCTGTACTTGAAAACCACCAGGAAAAGAGATCCAGGCTTTGGCGCCATTCACTGTGCTGCCCAGGTGTGGAATCAGAACAATAATCAGGCCAAATACTCCAATGCCCCAGATAAAGGGCATGTAGGCACGCAGTAATCGGTAATCGATGACGGTGGTTCCCCACGCAAGGAGAACTCCAATCGCGATGTTAATAATGTGGCGCTTTAAATAATATTGTGGGTCTAATCCAGCTGCGGCATACCAATTTCTCGTTGCGGCATAAACCAGAAGCGTGCCAAAGATCAGTAATACAACAACGGCAGCGGTAAGAATCGGATCAAAGTTAAGGAGCGGATTCTGCCGAGCTCTGCGGCGATTAAATGTAGGTCGCAGCGAACTCATTTCTTCACCTTCGTTGCAGCAGAGATACTGGGAATAGCAACTGGTGGGCCATCGGGAAAGAGCGCCTGCTTCGGATCAATCTTTGAACCGCGTACTCCAAAGAGAGTTTCATAAATTTTACGAACACCTACTGCGCTAGTGGATGCGCCGAAGCCACCTTGGCTCACCATCATGACAACTGCGTAACGTGGTTTATCAGTAGGACCAAAAGAGGCGAACCATGAAGTGTTATCTTTCTTTGATCCATTCGGATTTAATCCAAAAACTTCGGCAGTACCGGTCTTGCCACTGATCGGAATTGGAAAGCCAGCAAATGAGCCAGCTGCGGTTCCGCTAATAACTACTTCACGCAATGCGCCTTTGAGGAAGTTAAGTGCCTCTGGCGTGCTATCTACTTTGCCAATTACGCGAGGTGAAATCTCTTTAACGACTGCCCCACTTTTAGCAACGATTGCTCGTGCAATTGTTGGTTGCCAGATTGTGCCGCCATTGGCGATAGCTGCATAAGCCTGCGTTAATTTCAGCGGCGTAAGCAATGTATCTCCCTGACCAATTGAGAAGTTCACGGCATCTCCGGCTCGAGTCATCATGCCATCGGTGCAATTCTCTTTTGCTAACGCCACGAGAAAAGCGGTCTGTTGCTTCTTCGGTGCGCGGGTTTGATAGTCACAGAAGTAATTCTTGTTCTGGTCATACCAATCTTGGCGCCACTTACGATCTGGAATTCGTCCGCCTAGTTCTGAGGGTAAGTCGATACCGGTCTTGAGGTCCAATTGAAAATCATGCGCCACATTAAAGAAGTAATCATGCGGCTTGGCTATAGGTGAGAGTCCGCCATCGCGTAGCCACTCATCAAAGGCGATCTGATACCAAATAGTGTCGCAGGAAACTGCGATTGCAGTCTTTAGCGAAATAAACCCTTGCGCCTTACTTTCGAAGTTTTGGAAATCACGATTTCCTACTGTGACTTGAGCTGGGCAGTTGTATCGAGTGTTGAGGTTGTATCCGGCTTTAGCTGCGGCAAGAACTGAGAATGCTTTGAATGTTGATGCCGGTGCGTACTGACCTTGGATTGCACGAGAGAGAGCAGGGACGCCAGCCTTCTCACTAAAGAGAGTTTTAGCTTGAGCAACTGTTAAGCCCTTCTCCCAAATATTAGGATCGAAATCTGGATAAGAGGCCATCGCTAAAATTCGTCCAGTTTTAATATCCATAACAATCGCAGCCCCAGA
>WLQV01000022.1 GCA_009697555.1 Actinomycetota bacterium
ATGCTCTCGCTCTGGCTGCGCAATTCGGTAATCACCACTCTTGCTGCGTTATTTATTGGAGTAAGTGCCAGCGTGCTGGCTGGCTTTGTTCTGACATTGGTAAACCGCAGCGTGAAGCGAGTTGTGCTCTTCTTGACGCTGGTACTGATGATTCTGCCCTGGGCCGCTATGGCGCTACCCATTTACGTTCTTATGGATAAGTTGCACCTCACTGATTCGCTCTTGGAGATTGTCTTAGTGGGATCGTTCTATCCCTTCGGAACTTTCCTCGCCTTCCTCTACTTCTCCACTGTCATGCCAACTGACTTAATAGACATGGCACGTATCGATGGCCTGGGCGATTTCCGAATTTTCCTAAAACTTGGCCTGCCACTATCGCGCTCTCTCTGGGGCATCATGATCTTCTTCTCATTCCTTAATTTATGGAATAGCTACCAAGTGCCACGAATTCTTCTTAATTCGCCAGAGAATTTCACACTGCCTGTGGGGCTTCATCTGATCTTCGGAAATGGCAATGCCTTAATTGGTCTCTTTATGGTGATTCCGAGTTTGATTATCTTTGCATTTGCACAACGTGCAATTGAGCGTGGAATTTTTAGTGGCGCAGTAAAGGCTTAATTACCAAAGATTACATCGCACACTTTGGGATGGAGTTCGGCTCGCATTTGAGTAAGAGCGGTGGGTGGCCAACCTGCAGCAAAGACTCGGCGCAAAAGGCCGGCCAGCGAGTACATCGCTTCATCGCTGAACGCTCGATCAAGGCCCTTCTGCGCAATTGCACCGTAACCTCGTTCATAGGAAATCGCAGCAAAGATTGTGGCAACTGGTGCGACAAACCCGGCAGGTGCAAGGCGAAGTAGGTAGCGCCAATTACTCCAGTAGTGATCGATGTTTTCTTCTCGGTGCAATCCGAGTGCGTAATCTCGCACTTGAATATCGCAAAGCGCGCCTAGCACCTGAGCGATGAGTTCGCTATTTTCCATCTTAAAATTAGACATTAATTGGTCGACTGCTTGCGCGCCAGCTCGTTGCTTGATCTTTAGCTCTGGATCTTCATCGCTCATTCGTGCCGCTTCAACTTGGGCAATAAATTCTGAATCACTTGCAATTGGTAGTGGCGCAAGTGAATTGACGAGGTCGGCGAGATCTTTATGCGGCATCGGATTGCCATCAGCAACTTGTTCAACGGCGACTCGCGAAGAGTTAATCTCAGGTAATTCACTGCCCTCTGGTGGGCAGCATTCAAAGTCTTCGCAGAACAGAGAGCGCCAACGCGAGTTCTGGACCACTATAGATTCGCGAATCGGTATGCCACTTTGGCTGGCGCAATCTTTGAGTTGGGCGAGAATCGCTTCGCTATCCTTTGCCTTTGTTGGCGCATAGGCAACGATCAGCAAGCCATCGCACTCCTCTCTAGAAATATGCGAGAAGAGCTCTTGGTAGGCAATTGCTGGAACTGCGATCGGATAATCAATCCGCATCGCCATACCCAATCGATTCTGGTTGACGGTGATAAGCACTAGGGAATCACTTGGGTGGTAACCGATCAGGAATGGCACTGCTGCGAGTAAATCGTGAGGTGATGTCAATGTAGTCATTGCCCCACTCTGATTATTGGGCCGGAAAATATCTGTCAGACTTGAAGAAAATGTGGAAAACCATCCACTGTGTTCTCATCCCGTAAAGATGCTCTGCGCGCTATTGATACGAATCGTCTTGGTACTGACTTTGCGAATCTGGCCAGTAATTGTGCGGCTCACACCATTGCGTGCCCAAGTCCCGCCCCATGTTGCAACGAGAGTTAATGTGTATTCACCAGGTTTCTCGTAGATGTGGGTAATGTCTTTCCTTGGGTATGGCGCACCGACACTGGTAGTTAAGAAGAATTGCCCATCACCAAAACTCCATAAGAAACTCGGCCGCAGTGATACATCAATGACTTCGCCAATCACGCCGACTTCTGTCTGAAAAATTTCAGGAAGATTGCTCCAGAAAATTACTGGAATGTGCGCAACTGCATTTGTGGCTGGTGCAAATGCAATATCTCCAGCCGGCACCAATCGAACTAAGCGATCATTGAGCGATTCTGCTTTGACCGGTGGCGCTACAGGGTGTGGTGCTACTCGCTTCGGTGCAACAGAAATGCGCGGCTTAACAGTTTTAGGTCTAGGTGCCGGCTTAATACTCGAGCGCACTCGAGCTCTTTTTGGTACGGGTGCTGGTGCTGGCGCGGTGTTCTTATGTCCCTCAATAATTAATTGACCATTCTCAGTGTAAACATCGATACAGGCCGCACCTTGGCAATCTGCTGCCAGTGATGGTGTTGGTGATTGCAGCAGAGTCAGTGACAGGCAAATTCCTACAACTTTTCGTTTCATGTGGCGCAGAGTAAAGCGAAAATGTGACACGCTAGCCTCATGACTGCGCGCGATGGTGATGGCTGGGTTGAATGCAGTTGCGGTGGAAAACATTGGGGCAAACATGGCGCTGCCGGTTTGCTCCTCATTCGCGACGGAAAAGTTCTCATGCAACATCGCGCCGATTGGGTTCACAATGGAAATACTTGGGGTATCCCAGGCGGTGCGCGTGATTCTCATGAGAGCACACTTGAGGCTGCAATCCGAGAGGCACATGAAGAGACTGGGATCGATGGTAAACATCTGGAGCCCCTTGCAACGCACCTTGATGATCACCAAGTGTGGCGCTACGAAACAATCATTGCTCGGGCAAGTAGTGAATTAGTTGCAGTGCCCGCAAATGATGAATCACTGGAGCTGCGATGGATTCCGATTGCAGAGGTTGTCTTGTTGGAATTGCATCCTAGTTTTGCTAAGACTTGGCCGGTGCTACAGAAATTACTCGCTGAACTCGCTAGCTAGACGTTCGAGAGATTGGCGCACAATCGCTTTATCGGAGGTGCGCCAGAGCGGTGGCATCGAATTGAGAAGTGTTGCACCGTAGCGTTTAGTCATAATTCGAGAATCTAAAATCGCTACAACGCCACGATCATCGATAGAGCGAATCAGGCGACCAGTACCTTGTGCCAGCAATAGCGCGGCACGAGGAAGCGAAACTTGCATAAAGCCACTTCCGCCTGAGGCATCGGCCTGAGCAGCACGAGCTGACATCACTGGATCATCGGGACGTGGAAATGGAATTCGATCGATGCAGACCAGAATGCAAGCACTGCCTGGCACATCGACGCCTTGCCACAAACTCATCGTGCCAAGGAGAACTGATGTTTCATCATTGGCAAATCGCTCAACGAGTGGCCCCACTGCATCGCCACGTTTTTGCGTGATAATTTTTATTGGTAGCTCCGCTAAAACTTTACGAAGATGAATATCTGCCGCCTCTACCCCGCGCCATGAACTAAAGAGGGCGAGAGTTCGACCACCTGCTGCATCGATGAGTTCGCCTAGCTCCTCTAACACTTGAGGACTTGTGCCATCGCGACTGGGTTCGGGTAAATGTTTGGGCAAATAAAGAACGCCCTGTTGTGCAAAATCAAATGGCGAGCCGACATCGAGCATCTGCACATTTGCTGGATCGATTTCGCCAGCTTCAAACTCCTCTGCCGCATCGTCGCCCACATCAAAGCCAATGGTCTTTGCCATTGCATCAAAGCCCTTACCGACGGTGAGTGTGGCCGATGTAGCAATTACTGGTGTCTTGGTGAGGAGATTTTCTTGCAAGACATGAGAGACCGAGAGCGGTGCTAAATGAAGCGTAGAGAAAGTTGGTTCGTACCAGAGCACATGACTATCGCCCATTTTGAGAACTTTATCTGCCGTGGTTTTCACTTCATTGACCGCGCCTTTAACTCGAGCACGTTCGGCAAGTGCATCGGAGTCGATAATCTCTTCATCAGCGGTAATCGATTGCACAATCGCAGCTGCGGCTTCACGCACTTTGCGAATGGGTGCTTCAAGTTCGGATGGAATTTCACTCAAGCGACCTTGGAGCGATGTTTCATAACGCACTCGCTCGCCATAGCCAGTCATCGCATCATCAAATGAATCCGCCGCAGTGGTGAGCGCGGCGCTGAGTTTGCCTGGCATTAATTTGCGCGCCATTGCAGCGGCTCGCTGCACACGTGCAGTGGTGAGCTCTTCCGTAACAGCTTGTGTGGTGCGATCCATAAATTCATGTGCCTCATCGAGAATGATTGCGTCGCGCTCGGGCAGAATCGGATGTGAGTCAACGATTTCAATGGCAAGGAGTGTGTGGTTGGTGACGACGATGTCAGCCAATTGCGCCTTCGCTTTGGCATTTGCCGCAAAACATTGCGAGCCATAAGCGCAGACATCGGCGCCAACACACTCTCGACCCGAGAGTGAATTAGCCATCCAGACTCTGCGATCGACATCGGGTGCATCATCGCGATCGCCACTCACGCCGGGAGTCTTCGCCCATGCATGAAGGCGCTGTGCATCTTTTCCTAAACTGGAAACTTCGAGAAGGACTTGACCATCGGGATCGCCATCCTCGGCATTCATCTTCTGTAGGCAGAGATAATTTCCGACACCTTTGTAAATGCCATAGGTAATTTCGCGACCGAGCAACTTCTCAAGTGCAGGAACAATCTTCGGTAAATCGCGTTCTACTAATTGACGCTGGAGTGCAAGAGTTGCGGTGGCTACTAATACTCGCTTGCCGTGAACTAGCGCCGGCACTAAGTAGGCCAAGGATTTTCCGGTACCGGTCCCTGCTTGCACCATGAGGTGGTGGCGATCACTTAATGCATTGGCAACTGCTTCTGCCATCTCAACTTGTCCGGCTCGTTCTGATCCACCAATGGCTGCTACTGCGACACTGAGCGCCTGTCTCACATTACGGATGAGTTCACTGGAGCTTTCAGGCATGTGACCACCTTATCTCTCAGCCCCGACTAACGATCGGATTTTGTTTGCCCTGTGAGAGTGCGGACTATAGGATTTATCAAAATTCACTTCGTTGAGGAGATCACATCATGCGCATTGGTCGCGTCGGTAATGTCGGATCAGAAAAGCCAGTTGTATTTGTAGATGGCAAGGCAATCTTTGTAGATTCAATCATTCCTGATTGGAATCGCAAGACCCTCAGCGATGGCGCCCTCGATAAGGTAAAGAATGCAGGAATCTCTAATTGGGAGAAGGTTGACATCACAGGTCAGCGCATTGGCTCACCGATCGCCAACCCCACCAAAGTTATCTGCGTCGGCTTAAATTATTTGCTGCACATTAAAGAGTCCAATGCTGAGACACCAAAAGAGCCAGTAATTTTCATGAAGGCACCTGACACCATCATCGGACCAAATGATGACATCGTGATTCCACCAGGATCTTTGAAGACCGATTACGAAGTCGAACTTGCCATTGTTATCGGCAAGCGCGCTTCCTACTTGAAGTCACCTGATGATTCACAAGCACATGTGCTTGGTTACTCAATTTCGCAAGATGTCAGCGAGCGCCACTGGCAGATCGAGCGCTCCGGACTATGGGTAAAGGGCAAGTCCTTCCCTACCTTCAATCCAATCGGACCTGCAGTTGTTACTCCAGATGAGATCAATGCACATGACCTGCGCCTATGGTGCAGCGTTGATGGCGAGATGCGTCAAGATTCCCGCACTAGCGATCTGCTCTTTGGTCTCAACCACATTGTTTGGTACATCAGCCAATTCATGGAGCTATTCCCTGGCGATGTCATCAACTCCGGAACACCATTTGGTGTCGGTATGGGCTTCAACCCAACTCGCTACCTCACCGCAGGTCAGACTGTTGTGACTGGTATCGAAGGTATCGGCGAGATTACCTCTCGCACTGTTGCTTACAAGGGTTAATTACCACTCTTAAAGCTTGACCGATACTCCGCTATCCATTGAGCGGTAGAGCGCATCTACCAATTTTAAGGTATTCACATTGTCGCGCACTGACGAGCGCACCGGTGATCCAGTGGCGATTGCACTCATTACTGCACCCATTGTTCCGATAAATGCATCAGGGAACCATCGGGTAGTAACCGGATATGGCGTCCAACCATCGGTTGGTACAACAAGTGAATTAACCTCCAAGGTATCTACGCGACCATTGGGATAGTCATAGAGCAGACCCAGTGTTCCGCGAATCGAACCCTTATCGCCATCGATGCGGTACTCCGCCAAATTATCGCCACCACGATTAACGTGATTGGCATGAACTACTGAAGTGACGCCCTTCCTATAAACGGCAGTACTAATTGTGCGAGTCTCACCGATTGGGTATTGACCAACGGTGCGACCGGCAGCGCAGAAAACAGTCTCTGGTTCGCCAAGGAACCAACGAATTAAGTCGTGATAGTGAATGGAGTGCAACATAATTTCTAACCGTGGCATGTTCTGCGCCCAAGGCCACATCTCCCACGGCGTCGATAAATTCACGGTCATTGCAAAGTTAGTGACTTCACCGATCCAGCCAAGCTCCACCATTTTATGTGCAGCTGCAACGCCCTCTTCAAAACGCAACTGTTGATTTACGCCAGCGATAATTCCATTCTTATCAACGGCATCTGCCATCGCAATACCTTCAGCAACAGTTGGTGCCATTGGTTTTTGCGCAAGAATATGGCGCTTGGCTGCAGCAACTTTCAAGAAAATCTCTGGCTGGGCACTCGATGGCACCGCGATATCAATGACTTTTGCAGTGGAATCGGCGAGTAGTTCATCAACATCTTTATAGACTTTTGGGATTCCGTGGCGCGCTGCGACATCACTTGCCTTGGCAAGATCGACATCAGTAATTCCGACAACTTCAAGTCCGGCCTTCTTATAGGCCGGAAGGTGCGCGCCATCAACGATGCCACCTGCGCCAATAATGGCAATCGGCAACTTCTGAGCCGCTGGAACTTCTAGCCGACAACTGTCAGCAATCTCTTTGAATATGTCGATCATTTACTTGCCCTTCTCTTCTGCTGCGATGTTCTCAGCTTGCGAGGTGCGATAGAGAACGGTCTGCAAGTGCTCGGTATAGAGCACCAACTCTTCATTGTCAGCACGGAAAATTTCATAACTCACACGGAATAGACCCATCGTTTCGTACTTGGGAGTCTTCTCCAAGAGGGTGCGCATGCCATAGATGGTGTCACCGATAAAAGTTGGCTTAATGAAACGAAGTTTGTCGTAGCCATAACTAAAGGTATTGACGTTGTTATGGGCGAATAGACCTAAGCCGTAACTAAAGACCATCGCACCTGGCACGAGGCGACGCTTGAAGAGTCCCTCTTCGCGAGCCCAAATATCATCACCGACATAGGGATGCATGTCGAGTACGAGTGAATTAAAGAGCATCACTTCGCCCTCAGAGACGGTACGGCGCAGTGAGCGGTCGATCTCTCCTACTTGGTAATCCTCATAGAGTTTTACATCTTGATTCCACACCGGAACTTCATAGCGCGCCTTGGGATCTGGATTGGGATTCTTCATAGCTTCCTCATCTCTACTGAACTAAATGCCAAATTCTTTGCGAATGCGATCGGTATCTTCGCCCACATGTGGCGCACCCTTACTGTGCTTGATGGTGCGACCATCGATACGCATTGGTGAGCGAGTCGTCATGACTTCAACGCTCTCACTATTGTCCAGTGATGGCCGCGTAGTCTTCTGCACCATGTCGAGCTCCTTGAAGCCTTCGTGGGCGATCAGCTCTGGCAGCGTCAGCACCGGTGCGCACCAGATATCTGCCGCATCTAAAATTGCCAGCCAATGTTCGGTGTTATTGCTCTTCAACTTCGCAGAGAGCGCCTTCATAATCACTTCTTGATCACTCCACCAAGACTTAGGATCGCTGTAAGCACTTAAGTCAACACCGAGTAATTGCCCCAACTCTGGAATCGGAGTCATCGCAATTGCAATGTAGCCACTCGAGGTTTCATAAAGGCCGTACGGCGCAGGTAGAAATGCATGTGCAGAATTTCCAGCACCGCGCTTGACGATCACATCGGGATCAAAGAGGTTGGCTGAAATCAATTCAAATTGCAGGTCGAGCATTGATTCGAGCAGACTCGACTCCACTAAGCCACCTTTGCCAGTGCGTTCGCGGCGAAGTAATAACGCAGTAACACCATGGGCTAAGTGAGTTGAAGTAAAGATATCCGCAATTGCTAAACCAACTGGAATTGGTGGATCGCCCGCGCGACCATTGAGCCATGGCAGACCAGAGATAGATTGCGCCAGGAGATCTTGTCCAGGGCGATCTTTAAATGGACCAGTTGCGCCATAACCAGTTGCACTTCCATAAACGATTCGTGGATTGCGCTTACTGACTGCTTCGTATCCCAAACCTAACCGCTCTATTACGCCAGGTCGGAAATTTTGAATCATGACATCGGCTTTATCAATCAACTTCCATACTTCAGCTAAGCCATCTGGATTCTTGAGATCAGCGGCGAAACTCTCCTTATTGCGATTCATAATATGAAACGAGAGTGTGTCGCCATCTTCTTCTAAGCCAGCAAATGCCAAGGTACGTCCAATGTCGCCCGTTTTGGGACGTTCGATTTTGATGACACGTGCACCTAAATCGGCAAGACGCATGGCAGATACTGGACCGGCCAAGAATTGGCTAAAGTCCAAGACCAACATGCCATCTAGCGGCAAATGACTACGATCGCTCACGAGTATGAAGCTCCTTTAAATTTACTAATTAGTCGACGTGGAAAACTTCTGGAATTGCCTTCCACCATTCACCTGCGGCAATGTCAGCAACTGGGCGTTGCATTGGCATCATGACATCCCACCACTTTTGGGTGTGGGGATCCGCTGCCATCTTCGCCATGTCGCCTTCGTAATCGCTACCGATATATTCAAAGTAGGAGAAGAGTAATTCGCCATATTTATAAATCGAGTAATTGCGAATATTGCTATCGTGAATTTGCTTGAGAACTTCTGGCCAGACCGCTGCGTGATAACGCTCGTACTCGGCTTGGAACTCCTTAGGAAGGCCAATTACTGATGAATAGCGTTGCATTTTCTTCTCCCAATCGTTAAGTCGAACTTTTTAGAGGTTATATACTTTCTTTGCAGTCTTGCTCTGTAACCACTCTTGTTGCTCGGGTGTGTATGCCTTAGTAACTTCTACTTGGGCTTTCCATACCTTGGCATAGTCATCACCAAGAATAATTACTGGCCAATCCCCGCCCATCAGTACGCGATCTGCGCCAAATACCTTGACCACATGATCGACATAAGGTTGCCAATCTGCAACGGTCCAATTAGCCATATCTGATGCGGTATTAAGACCAGAGAATTTTGCATACACATTGGGGTGCTTTGCCGCCTCTGACATCTCACTTGCCCATGGCTCCATCACTTTATCTTTGATGTTTGGCTTAGCGAAGTGATCGATCACAATCTTCAAATGAGGAACCTTTGCGGCAAGCAGTGGCACATTCTTTAAATGATCTGAGCCAACTGCAACATAATCCATGGTGAGTCCAGCATCTGCGACCATCTTCAATGTTTCAATAACCGCAGGACGCAAGATCCATTGGGGATCTGACTCATAGCGTGGATTGGTGTAATCATGAGAGAGGTTACGCACCCCTTTTAAATAAGGATTCTTCTTCAGAACTTCAAGTGCTGCACGAGCTTCATTGGGGCGATCAAATGGCACCCAACCAACAACTCCGATAACAAATGGGTAGCGTGCTGCGATATCCAACATGTAGAAGGTGTCATCGTAGGTATCTGCGGCTTGCACCAATACAGAATTGGTAACACCAGATGCTGGAATCTCTGGCGCTAAGCGCTCAGGTGTGAAGTCATCGTGGAGCGGACCAAATTCTGGTGTGATCCAACTATATGCACGCTCACTCATCACCCAGAGATGTTGATGGGTATCAATTAACTCAGCCATTTTTCTTCCCTCTTTCGTAGTCTGTGAGTGCCCCACTCATAGGACACCGTAGGTATCCCA
>WLQV01000023.1 GCA_009697555.1 Actinomycetota bacterium
ATTGCCCACTTGGATTGCACCAGCTAACGCATGTGCAGTTTCGATTGCTGGAATAATTCCTTCAGTTTTGCAAAGTAAAGCAAACGCTGCCATCGCTTGTGCATCGGTGATTGAGCGATATTCAGCGCGCCCGATGTCATGCAAGTGCGCATGCTCTGGACCAACGCCTGGATAATCTAAACCGGCGGAGATTGAATGTGATTCAACAGTTTGGCCATTAGCATCTTGCAATACATAAGTGCGGTTTCCATGAAGTACTCCGACGCTGCCGCCGGAAATAGATGAGGCATGACGCCCAGTTTCAACACCATCGCCACCTGCTTCAAGCCCGATTAAACGAACTGAGGCATCTGGAATAAAGGCATGGAAAATTCCGATTGCATTTGAACCGCCACCAACACAGGCAAGAACCGCATCGGGCAGACGTCCGGCTAGATCAATTACTTGCTGACGCGCCTCTTCGCCGATAATTTTATGAAAATCGCGCACCATCTCAGGGAATGGATGTGGTCCCGCAACTGTGCCTAATAAGTAATGTGTGGTTTCAACATTTGTTACCCAATCGCGCATCGCTTCATTAATAGCATCTTTGAGTGTGCGCGAGCCATTGGTTACTGGAATAACTTCAGCGCCAAGTAGTTTCATTCGAGCCACATTGAGCGATTGACGCTTTGTATCTTCCTCGCCCATGTACACGACGCACTCAAGGCCAAGGAGTGCAGCGGCAGTTGCCGATGCCACGCCATGCTGTCCTGCGCCGGTCTCGGCGATGATGCGCTTTTTACCCATGCGCTTTGCTAACAGTGCTTGACCTAAAACGTTATTGATCTTGTGACTACCTGTGTGATTGAGATCTTCGCGCTTCAAAATAATGCGCGCTCCACCAGCATGCTCTGCAAATCTTTGCGCTTCGGTAATAATTGAAGGACGTCCCGAATAGGTGCGATGTAGATCCATTAATGTTTTTTGAAATACTGGATCTTTCTTTGCGCTCTCATTTGCAGCAGCGAGTTCATCCAGAGCAGCCATAAGGGCTTCTGGCACGAAGCGACCACCGTAAGGTCCAAAGTGACCGAGCGCTGAGACTTCAATCGTTGACATGGCGAGAAGTCTAACCGTGCTCAATCATCTTGCGCAGTGCCAATTCTGGGTTGCCATCCTTGACCAGCGCCTCGCCCACCAGAATCGTGTCCGCCCCCGCCGCGTGGGCTTTGTGCGCATCATCACTATTTGCAATGCCAGATTCAGCGACACGAATTATCTCTTCTGGAATTTCAGGAAGCAGAGTGGCAAAGACCGCAGGATCTACTTCCAGGGTTTTGAGATTGCGAGAATTAATACCGATGATGTCAGGTTCGATCGCAACTGCTCGTTCTAGTTCATCTTGGGTATGAACCTCAACTAGCGCGCGCATTCTCAATTCACGAGTCAAGTGAAAGAAGTCATGGAGTTGCTCTTGTGAAAGAGCAGCAACAATTAATAGGACTATGTCGGCGCCATGGGCTCGGGCTTCAAAAAATTGATATTCATCGACCATAAAATCTTTACGCAGAATTGGAATATTTACAGCAGCACGTACTTGATCGAGATCTTGCAAACTTCCCGAGAAGCGACGCGCCTCGGTTAAAACACTTACTGCACTTGCTCCGCCTAATTCGTAAGAGCGCGCCAATTGTGCGGGATCGGCAATCTCTGCCAATGCACCTTTGCTAGGAGAGGATCTCTTTACCTCGGCAATAACGCTCAACTGCTTGCGGCGCAGGTGAGGTAATACATCGCGCACTGGTGCGGCAGCTGCCATCGCATCATGAATTTGTGAAAGGGGTTTGCGACGTGCAGCAAGATCTTCACGAACCCCGGAAATAATTTCGGCGAGAACGCTCACTGCTCCTCCACCACTTCTGTGGGGTCTTCACCGGAATCGAGCAGCTGCCATGGTGTTTTCTTGGCGCGTTCGTATCGTGGTGAGATTGAGAAAAAATTAGTCCGAGTAGTCACTAGCGCAGTTACGGCGAAGACCACTAAGAGCGAGATCGCGATTCGCATTAAATTTTGCGCATTCTATTTGCAGCCGAGATTGCACCAAGAACTGCGGCCGCTTTACTTAAACACTCTTGATTCTCGGCCGCGGGATCAGAGTCTGCAACGATGCCGGCACCAGCTTGAACGTAGGCATTGCCACCGTGAATGACAGCAGTGCGAATTGCGATACAGGTATCAATGTTTCCAGTGAAGTCGATGTAACCAATAGTTCCACCGTAGAGTCCGCGCTGCGTTGTTTCTAACTCTTCAATAATCTCCATCGCTCGTGGCTTTGGTGCACCCGAGAGTGTTCCGGCTGGAAAGACTGAGAAGAGCGCATCAATTGCAGATGCTGCTTTAGCTAATTTTCCAGTCACAGTTGAGACGATGTGCATGACATGGGAGTAACGCTCTAGATGCATGAACTCGACAACTTCAACGGTGCCAGAGGCGCAGACTCGTCCTAAATCATTTCTTCCCAAATCAACCAACATCAAGTGTTCGGCACGCTCTTTAGGATCGGCAAGCAACTCTTCGCCCAATCGTGCATCTTCTTCTGGTGAATCTGATCTGCGGCGAGTGCCAGCAATTGGGTGGATGAGGACATCATCGCCAGTAACTTTTACCAGCGCTTCTGGACTTGAGCCAACAACATCTAAGCCATTTTCAAAGCGCAATAGGTACATGTATGGACTGGGATTGTGTAGACGTAACATGCGATAAACATCGAGAGAATCAGCGCTGCACTCCATGGTGAAGCGCTGTGAGAGCACCACTTGAAATGCTTCGCCCGCAACAATTTCTTTCTTTACTTGATTCGCACGGGAAATAAAATCTGACTCACTTGTATTGCGAGTAAATTCTGGGCTACTTTTTTCGGCGATCGTTGCTAAATGACCAGGAAGTGATTGCGCCAACTCCTCTTGCATACGATCTAGGCGCCCTACTGCCGCTGCATAAGCCTCATCGATACGTTCGTTGCTGCCATCCCAATTAATCGCATTAGCAATAAGTGTGATCGTTCCGTCGCTGTGATCCATTACGGCTAAATCACTGGTGAGCATAAAAGCTAATTCAGGAATCGGAATCTCTTGCGGATTCTTCTTCGGTAATTTCTCAAGGCGTCGAACTGCTTCATAACCCATAAATCCAACTAGGCCACCAGTAAGTGGTGGCAATCCTGCGATCTTGGGAGATTTTAATTGCGCCGAGACTTGGCGAAGCGCAGTAAGTGGATCTATGCCACTTGGTGCACCGGCTGGCGGAGTTCCGGTCCAAATTGCAACGCCATCTTTCTCAGTAAGTGTTGCTTCAGATCGCACGCCAATAAATGAGTAACGCGACCAAGCCCCACCATGTTCGGCAGATTCTAGAAGGAAGGTGCCAACTGCACTCTTTGCTAATTTGCGATAAACGCCCAGTGGGGTTTCACCATCTGCTAAAAGTTTGCGAGATACCGGAATGACATTGGTGCTCTTTGCGTGTTCGCGAAACTCTGATAACTCCATCGCGTTAGGCCTGCGCCTTCAGCGGTAATGGTTGGTGGAAACAGGTGCGTTCTCCTGTGTGACAAGCAGCGCCAATCTGCTCTACTTGGAGCAATAAGGTGTCGCCATCGCAATCTAGTGCGATTGAAATTACTTTCTGAGTGTGTCCAGAAGTGGCACCTTTAACCCAAATTTCATTGCGACTGCGACTCCAGTAAGTTGCTTGACCAGTTGTAAGTGTCTGTGCGAGAGCGGCTTCATTCATCCACGCCATCATTAACACTTCGTGGCTCTTTGCATCTTGAGCAATTGCTGGAATTAATCCGCCATTGAACTTGAGTTTCTCCGCAATCTGCGGCGGAAGTGAAGTGCTCATCTGCGTATTCTGCCCTAGTGGGCAGCGCCCTCGCGGATGGGATATCCGCGCGCAGATAGGTAGCGCTTCACATCTGCGATTCGATGCACACCAAAGTGAAATACGCTCGCAGCGAGCAGGGCATTTGCCCCGGCATCGATGGCCGCTGCGAAATCTTCTAGACCACCGGCACCGCCACTGGCGATCAAGGGCACATTGGTGACAGCCCGCACTGCAGTGATCATGCCGATGTCATAGCCGGCGCGTGTGCCATCAGCATCCATGGAGTTGAGTAAAACTTCGCCGGCACCGAGTGCGCATGCACGAGCGGTCCATTCGAGTGCATCAATTCCAGTCCCAGTGCGTCCACCATGTGTTGTCACTTCAAAACCAGATTCAGTTCGTGCACGCCTTGCATCAACTGAGAGAACTAATACTTGTGAGCCAAATCGGTCGGCAATTTCGGCAATTAACTCTGGCCGAGTAATTGCTGCAGTGTTGATAGAAACTTTATCGGCGCCAGCACGCAAGAGGCGATCGACATCACTGACACTTCTGATTCCGCCACCCACTGTGAGTGGAATAAAAACTTGCTCAGCAGTACGGCGAACTACATCGAGCGTTGTTTCGCGATCATCACTGCTCGCTGAAATATCGAGAAAAGTTAATTCATCGCAACCTTCAGCGCCATAGACCTTTGCCATTTCAACTGGATCACCGGCATCAACTAAGTTAGTGAAATTAACGCCTTTGACTACACGCCCATCTGTCACATCTAAGCAAGGAATAATTCGAATTGAGAGCGTCATTTGCGCACCAGATTCAAGGCCTCTTGAATTGTGAATGCGCCGGCATAGAGGGCTTTACCAACAATGGCGCCTTCAATTCCAATTGAATGCAGATCCACTAACGCTTGAATGTCAGCCAGTGATGAAATGCCACCAGAGGCAATCACTGGCGCATCAGTGGCAGCGCAGACTTCTTTCAATAATTCTAAATTTGGACCTTGCAACGTGCCATCTTTGGCAACATCGGTGACAACATAACGAGTGCAGCCATCGCGATCTAATCGCTCGAGAGTTTCAAAGAGATCGCCACCACTTTGCGTCCAGCCGCGCGCAGCAAGAGTGTGGCCGCGAACATCTAGACCTACTGCAATTCGATCGCCAAATTCCTTCACAACTTGGCTAGTCCACTCTGGATTTTCTAGCGCAGCAGTTCCAAGATTCACGCGGCGACATCCAGTGGCAAGTGCCTTGCGAAGTGAGGCGTCATCGCGAATTCCACCGGAGAGCTCAACTTTGATATCTAATTTTCCAATTACTGATGCAAGAAGTTCGGCATTGCTGCCAAGGCCAAAGGCGGCATCGAGATCTACTAAGTGAATCCACTCAGCACCAGCGCTTTGAAATTCCAGCGCTACCTCGATTGGATCGCCGTAGGAAGTTTCCTTGCTTAATTCGCCTTGTACTAAGCGGACCGCGCGTCCCTCTTTAACATCAACTGCGGGCAGGAGTTCGAGGGTCATAGTGATTGCACCCAATTCTTAAGTAGTTGCAGACCTACATCGCCCGATTTTTCTGGGTGGAATTGGGTAGCGCTCACAATTCCATCTTCAGCAGATGCGATAAAGCTCTCGCCATAAGTTGTGCGCGATTCAATCAATCCAGAACTCTGTTTAACGGCGTATGAGTGAACAAAATAAAAGGATTCACCATCAAGACCAGCCAGAAGTTTCGAATTCGCTCCAGCTTTCACGTTATTCCATCCCATGTGTGGCAGAACTGGTGCGCTCAATTGTGAAACTTCGCCAGGCCAAATTGCACAGCCATCTGTGCCGCCTGATTCACCTTCGCTATGTTCTAGACCTTTAGTAAAGAGCACCTGCATCCCAATGCAGATACCTAAGACGGGACGCTTTGCTGCTACCCGCTTACTCATGATCGCTTTACCGTCGACGCCAAGAATTCCACTCATGCACGCTTTGAATGCACCAACACCGGGCACAACTAAACCATCGGCGTTGAGTGCTACATCTGCATCGGAGGTGATCTCTACTGCTGCGCCAATATGTTCAATAGCGCGTTGGGCAGAGCGTAAGTTTCCACTTCCGTAATCAAGAATTGCGATCGATTTCAAAGAACGCCTTTAGTTGATGGCACACCTGAAACTCCATCGAGTGCAACAGCATCGCGCAGTGCGCGTGCCACACATTTGAATTGAGCCTCTAGTACGTGGTGCGCATTCCGACCTTCTAATACGCGAACGTGAAGTGCGATGTGAGCTTCGGCCACAATTGATTCCCAAATGTGCTTTGCCAAAGTGGTATCGAAAGTCCCGATTAATTCCACAATCTCTGGTTGGCGGTGTACTAAGTAAGGACGTCCCGAAAGATCAACGGCTGCTTGTACTAATACTTCATCGAGTGGCACCATGGCATCACCGAAGCGGCGAATTCCAACTTTGTCACCCAGCGCTTCGCGAAGTGCTTGGCCAAATGCCAGTGAAGTGTCTTCCACGCTGTGGTGTGAATCAACCGCAACATCGCCCGTTGTCTTGACTGTTAAATTAAATCCCGAGTGCTTTCCTAATTGCGAGAGCATGTGGTCGAAGAAGGGCACGCCAGTATCGACATTGATCTCACCAGTGCCATCAAGTTCTAGCTCAACAACAACATGGGACTCTTTTGTCTTGCGTTCAACTCGTGCGGATCTCATCTTCTCCCCTACTCGGCTAGCGCTGCTCGTAATGCATCGATAAAAATCTGGTTCTCTTCTTGAGTTCCTACGGTCACTCGAAGGTGCTGCGGTAGTCCCACATCACGAATCAGTGCGCCACGATCCAAAATCTTCTGCCACAGTGCTGCAGGTGTAATTGTAAACCCTGTGAAGAGAATGAAATTCGCTGCACTCGGCACGACAGTGAGCCCTAATTTAACGAGCTCGCTGCTCAGCCACTCTCGCCCTGCTTTGAGTTCGGCCACAGTGCCCAAAAGTTCTTTACGAAAATCAAGGGCTACTTCAGCTACTGCCTGAGTGATTGAACTTAAGTGATATGGCAGACGAACCAGATGCATCGCCTCAATGACAGATGGATTTGCAACTAAGTAACCAAGACGAGCACCGGCCATAGCAAATGCTTTACTCATTGTGCGACAGACAACAAGGTGAGGAAATTCTTCAATCAGAGTTACTGCAGATTGAAGTGGTGAAAATTCAGCGTATGCCTCATCAACAACTAACAAGGCGCCAACCTTTGCAGTAGCCGCAGCGAAACTATTTAAATCATCGATCGAGAGTGCGGTACCAGTGGGATTGTTTGGTGTTGTAAGAAATACAAGTGATGTGCCTTTTTGAATTTGGGCAAGAGCACTTGGCATATCAATTGTGAAATCAGCCTTTCGCTTTCCTGCCTCCCATGTCACCGCAGTAACTTGGGCAATCAAAGGGTGCATGGAATAAGAAGGTGTAAAACCAATCGCTTTGCCACTACCGAACGCTAAGTAGAGTGATTGAATAATTTCATTGCTGCCATTTGCTGCCCAAATGTTCGTCTCAGAAAACTTGGTGCCGGAGAGTTCATTGATAAAGCTGGCAAGCTTTCCACGCAAAGTGCTTGCTTCGCGATCTGGATAGCGATTGAGGTTTGCACTCACCTTTGTTACGGCAGCGCCGATTGCGGCAACCAATTCTTTCGAAGGCGCGTAGGGATTCTCATTGGTATTGAGTTGGGCATCAGCGGCAACTTGCGGTGCACCGTAGACACTCATCTGACTTAAATCTTTGCGAAGCGGAAGCCATGCCGGCCAATTACTCATGGCTGCTCCGAACGTGCACTCATTGCTTCACCGTGCGCTGGTAGATCTTCAGCGTTGGCGAGTGTGATAACAGTTGGTGTGATTTCCTTAAATGCGCTCTCGTTGTACTCAACAAAGTGAAGGCCACGAAGAAAAGTTTGGACAGATAGACCGCTGGAGTGACAGGCACAGCCACCGGTAGGTAGTACGTGATTGGAGCCCGCTGCGTAATCTCCTAGCGAGACTGGCGTGTAACGACCGATAAAGACTGCACCGGCATTGCGAATGCCAGCGGCAACACTCTGTGGTTGCACTGTTTGAATTTCCAAGTGCTCTGCTGCGTATGCATTTGCAACTGCAACTGCCTCTTCTAAATTATCTACGAGTGCGATTGCAGATTGAATTCCCGATAGTGCAGTGCGAATTCGATCGCCATGCTTGGTGGCACTCACTCGCTTTTCCAGTTGAACTTTGACTTGATCGGCCAAAGTAGTCGAAGTTGTGATTAGTACCGCGGCCGCAATCACATCGTGTTCGGCTTGGCTAATCAGATCGGCTGCAACATCTACAGCTAGTGCGCTCTCATCGGCGATGATTGCAATCTCGGTTGGGCCGGCTTCAGAATCAATTGCGATAATTCCGCGCAGTGCGCGCTTTGCTGCTGCCACATAAATGTTTCCGGGCCCAGTTACTAAATCGCACTTCTCGCAAAGACCGGCCATGCCATAAGCAAAGAGTGCAATCGCCTGCGCACCACCTACGGCATACACCTCGCTAATTCCAAGTAACGCACACGTTGCCAAAATTGTTGGGTGCGGCAAGCCACCAAATTCACTCTGCGGTGGTGAGGCAACGGCGATGCTCTCCACCTTTGCAATCTGGGCTGGAATCACATTCATCATCACACTGCTGGGATAAACCGCACGTCCGCCAGGAACGTAAAGTCCCACACGATCTACTGGAATCCACTTCTCAGTGACGGTGCCACCTGGAACAACTTCGGTTCGCTTCTCGCTGCGAACTTGATCGCGATGTACTTTGCGAATTCGCTCAATTGAAAGTTCAAGTGCAGCGCGAACTGCAGGATCTAATTCGGCAAGTGCGCGATCTAGCGCAGCCTGTGGAACTCGAATCTCTTTAGGTGAAACTCCATCAAATTTTTGCGCTAAGTCGCGAAGCGTCTGCTCGTTACCGCTCTTTACTGCGGCAAGAATCGGTTCGATCGTTGCCATTGCACCGGCGACATCGAGAGTGGCGCGAGGCAGTAGCGCTGCATATTCAGTTTTAGAGAGAGTGCGGCCGCGCAGATCGACGGTGCGGATCATGGCGACTCTCTTCCTACCGAGGGTTAAAGCTGCAACTAATAGGGATAAGTCTAAAGCGTGGACCGGCTTACTGGGCGGTTATTTAAACCAAGCAGCCTGGGCCCAAAATTGCTTTCAAATCAGCACTCAATGAGGGCGATGAGGTGATTTTGGCATCGAGTTTTAAAACGGTATTTGTGCCGCGATCATCGAGATGGAGATGCACTTCGCGCGGTCCAGGATGAGATCGCAGAATCTCTTTCATGCGATCCACGATTGGTGGGGTGCATTGTGCAATGGGTAGCGAGATGATGAGTGGACCAACTGGGCCACGTGAGATATCTGGTGATGAGAGATCTAGCGCGGTAAAGCGCAACTGTTCATCGCGATGATCTACTCGGCCGCGAATAATGACAACTCGATCCTCAACAAGTGACATGGCATGTTGGGTATAAGCATTGGAGAAGAAGAGCGCTTCAATCGAACCACCGAGATCTTCCACAGTAACGATCGCCCATGATGCACCTTGTTTAGTAACTTTTCGATTGATGCTCGTAATTAAGCCACCAACAGTGACGACTGAATCATGGACGGCGCCTTCATCGAGTAGTTCACTGATACTCATATCGGTGTTGGCTTTGAGTACATGTTCGATGCCAAGGAGTGGATGATCAGAAACGTAAAGACCCAACATCTCGCGCTCGTATGAGAGAAGTTGCGACTTCTCCCACTCCCCTTGTGGAATATCTAACTCAACTCCCATTACCTGGGTGGTTGATTCACCGCCGAATAAATCGAATTGGCCAATTGCTTCAGCGCGCTTGCTCTCAATCACTGAATCAATCGCCTCTAAATGCACCGCCATCAAACCTTTACGAGGCGCCCCAAAGGAATCAAATGCGCCAGCCTTAATCAGAGATTCAATCGTCTTCTTATTGCAGACCTGCGCA
>WLQV01000024.1 GCA_009697555.1 Actinomycetota bacterium
ATCCCATGGAACTGGAATTCCCCAATCAAAGGTCGAGCGAGAAATCGAAAGATCAGAGACGCCACCTTCAAGAAATGAGATCACTTCATTGCGTGCGCTCTCGGGTTGGCAGGCATCTGGATTTGCTTTGTAATGTGCAAGAAGTGGTTCAACAAAGGCAGAGAGCTTAAAGAACCAATTGTTCTCATCAACTAATTCAATCGGCTTGCTATGAATTGGGCAGAGCTTCTCGCCATTGACTTCGAGTAAATCTCCCGGCAATTTGAACTCTTCGCAGCCCACGCAATAAGGACCTTGGTACTTGCCAGAGTAGATGAAGCCTTTATCTTTCAAATTCTGCAGAAATTTTTGAACTCGCTCAGTGTGACGAGGCTCTGTCGTGCGAATGAAATCATCATTAGCAATATTGAGAGAGCGCCAGACTGGTTTCCACGCATCTTCAACGAGGCGATCTACCCACTCTTGCGGTGAAGTTTTATTCTGCTCTGCAGTACGCATAACTTTCTGGCCATGCTCATCAGTTCCAGTGAGAAACCAGACTGACTCACCGCGTTGGCGGTGCCAACGCGTAAGTACATCGCCGGCAACTGTCGTATATGCGTGGCCGATGTGTGGCGCATCATTGACGTAATAAATAGGCGTAGTGAGATAGAAGGACTTCTCGTTAGCTGCGCTCATTGAAGTATCTTAATTGAGATCTGACTCAGTCGATTTCGCCGCAACCATGGCATCAAAAATCAGGCGTTTAGGAATTCCCAACTCATCTGCAACTGCAGAAATTGCCGCTTTCCGCTCCATGCCGACGCTCTCTAGCGATTTCACCCGCGCAACAATCTCGGCCTCGCTCTTGGCTTGGGCAATTTCGGCTACCCCGGCAAGAACAATGGTTATTTCACCCAATATCTCTTTGCTCTGTGACCACTTCACCGCAGCGCCAAGGCTCATCCGCACAATCTCTTCATATTGTTTTGTGAGTTCGCGGCAGATACAAATCTCGCGGACACTACCTAAAACTTTCTCTGCCGTAGCAAGGGAATCCACCAAGCGATGTGGTGCTTCAAAAAAGACCGTAGTTCGGCTTTCAAAGCGGAGTGTTTCATAAAACTTTTCGCGTGCACCTGAAGTTCGTGGTGCAAATCCTTCGAAAGCAAAGCGATCAGTTGGAAAACCTGAGAGTGCAATCGCAGTAGTCACAGCACTTGGGCCAGGTAGAACTGTTAATGCAATACCTTCACCAATTGCAGCTCTAATTAATTTAAAACCTGGATCACTTATCGTTGGCATTCCTGCATCAGAAATAAGAAGTACTTCTTTACCTTCTTTTAGGAGAGATAAAACTTCACTTGTGCGCTCCTCTTCGTTACCTTCAAAGAAAGAGATGATGGTGGCTGAGAATTTCACATCGAGATCACTCGCCAGCCGATGAAAACGGCGTGAATCCTCTGCTGCAATTATTTGCGCACTTGCTATTGCTGCAATCAAACGAGCACTCGCATCGGCTGGATTACCGAGCGGTGTGGCAGCAATGAGTAGAGGCATGGCTCAATCATGCCAAGGTTTGAGCCACACCTTGTACTCTTTCGGCTATGACGATCGCCCCAATCCGTGCGCTACTTCTACGGTACGAGCGATTAACCCCATCACTGCTTGCCCTTATCGGTTTAATCCTTCGCTTAACAAATCTCAGTACTCCTAAGGGATTGGTATTTGATGAGCTCTATTACGTTGACGGAGCCAGGGATTTTCTGGCACATGGCGTTGAAGTTACTGGTGCTGGACCAGAATTTATTGCTCATCCACCATTAGGTAAATGGTTGATCGCTATCGGAATAAAGATTTTTGGTAATCACGAATTTGGCTGGCGATTTGCAACCGCACTCACTGGTGCTTTTCTCATTTATTTAACGGCTCGGGTTGCCCAGAAGCTTTTTAATTCACCAGTACTTACCGCGATTGCAGGAATTTTGGCGCTCTGCGATGGCCTGGCTCTTGTGCATTCACGCACTGCGCTGCTCGACCTATTCTTAACTTTCTTTGTATTAGCTGGTGCATATGCCTGGCTACTCGATCGCCATGTTATTACTGCACTCTTCTTTGGCTTGGCTTGCTCAGTAAAGTGGAGCGGAATCTACTTTCTTATCTTCTTTCTGCTGTGGACCTTATGGCGTGAATATCAAATGGGTGCAGGTTTATTATCAATCGCTATAAGAAAAGTTCAATACTTGTCAATTGCCTTTCTGCTCTATTGCGCAACATGGAGTGGTTGGTTTATCTCCCACCGTGGTTGGGATCGCAATTGGGTAAAAGATAACGATTCAACCTTCTCCTTCGTGCCTAAAGAAATTCGAAATTTCTGGCACTACCACTCCGAAATTCTCAATTTTCATACTGGCCTCACAACTTCACACCCATACAGTGCAAATGTCTGGAGTTGGTTAATTCAAGGTCGGCCTACCTCATTTTTTTATGCTGCGCCGAATAATTGTGGTGCAAGTAGTTGCGCACAAGAAGTTCTTGCAGTCGGAACTCCACTGCTCTGGTGGCTTGGCACGATTGCGATATTTGTAGTTCTTGGATTTTGGATCAAAGCAAGGCGTGAGAGAGCAAATGCTGTTGTTCCAGCCTTTATTCTCTCTGGTTTCATCTGCGGATATTTGCCTTGGTTCTTCTTTCAAAAGCGAACCGTCTTCTCCTTCTACGCAATTGTCTTTGAACCATTTCTCATCTTTGCGCTGGTCTATTGCGCCAAACTTATTCTGGAGAGCAATTGGAGATGGCGCAGTGAATTTATTGCAGTAGTTGTGGTCGCAATTGCGCTGAATTTTGCTTACTTCTACCCGATTTATGTCGGGCAGAGCATTCCTTATTCCGCATGGCACGCCAGAATGTGGCTGCCTAGCTGGATTTAATTACTGATTTGCTGCCCGGTTTTTATTGAGACGATCGACTGCCTCATCGGCGAGTTGTTGATCGAAAATTTCTTCGCGCGATGGCGCAGCCGCTGCATGGGCCTGCTCTACTAGAAGTTCTTGCTCTTCAGTCCAGCGGCCAGGTTCAGTTAAATCGATAACTCGTTTTGCTTGTACCGCCTTGGGTGCATTGACATAAGTAGGTACAGGAACTTCAGTTGGTTGCCACGCATTGCGTTCGCGCGCAGATCCCTTTGGCAGAATAACTACACCAGTAAGTTCGCGCTCTGCTAGCGGTACCCATTCTTCTTGCACTCGTGGTTGTGCCGCTGCTGGTCGACGAGTAAGCACTCGTGAAAGATTGGTATGTGAAACACCTTCAGTGCTGCGTTGCAATGCAAACAAGCGGCGGCGATGAGTGCGCTCTTGTGCGGTCTGACGATGCATGTGAAACAGGTAGATCGCCATCGCAGTTAATGGAATGAGTACGTAAAGAATTTGTATGAGATTCATCGCTACGCCAATCAGTGATGTACACAGAAGTGAAAAGAGGAGTGCAAAGATCATTCGACGTCGAAGTAAATGTTGTGCAACTTTTGCTTCAAAGTCGAGATCGGTATGAATTGCGGTGTTGAGAACTTGTCCAGGTTCACCGGTGATGTTAGAACTTGCAACTACGCGAAGTGCGCTCTTGTAACGTTCGACTGATTTTCCGGAGAACTCATCATGGTTATGGACCCAGCGCGGCAGAAAGTAGGCAACCCACATTCCTACAATTGCGACATAGATCAACCCGCTAGCCATGATAGATAAAGATAGAGGGAGGAGCGGTGGGGGTTAGGGATTTAGGTAGGCGAGTTATTTGTGAAGATCAGAGTTACTTAATTGTTGGATTCTCAAGAACGAAGCAGATGTGATCTCGCCAATCGCCATCGATATGGAGATAGCGCGGACGTTCCCCTTCCAATACATACCCAGCCTTTTCAGCAACGCGGCGAGATGCAGCATTTTCTGGTCGTAAGTTGATTTCAAGGCGGTGAAGTTGCAATTCAGTAAAGGCATATTCACTCAGTGCTTCAACTGCCGCAGTGACAACGCCTAAATTGGCAAACTTCTGATCGACCCAGTAACCAATATGTGCACCTCGCATCGCACCGTAAATGATGCCGCCCATCGAAATCTGTCCCGCTAATTCTCCGCGAAACCAGATAATCAAACTCAATGCCCGTCCATCGCGACCTTCACGATTATGAGCTCTCACCATTTCAACAAAGGTCGGAAGTCGCTTATCCCGTGCTTCCTGCGGGACGTGCGGCAGCGTCGCCTCCCATGGCGAGAGCCATTCACGATTTCGCCGGCGCACTTCATACCAGCGATTGCGATCTCGTAACCGCAATGGGCGAAGTGTTAATTCACCAGATTTGATAAGAACTGGCCAACTCATAAGTGTGAATAGTTTCTCTGCAAAATTACACAGGAAACTTGGGTGCCCGCCTTAACATCTTTTGCATCTTCGGGAATTGCAACTAAGCAATTGGCTTGAGCCATTGTGCTTGCTTCGCTATGGTGCGGCAGCACCGTCACTAATGCGTAATCTTCAGAGAGCACTCCCGGTAAATAAGAGCGAAGCGGCGATGATGAATTCACATTCTTTTCAAGACGAGCCTTTACAGATGGGCGATGAATCTCAAGTGCCCCCATCATTTGGCGAATCATCGGACGTACAAATAATTCAAAAGAGGTATAGGCGGCCATTGGATCACCAGGAAGCACAACAACTGGAGTCTGATCTGGGCCAATCTTGCCAAAACCGTGACGCCCCGAATCGGCAATTGCTAATTCCACATCTCTGATTTCGCCCAGTAATTGCAGCGTGCGATTGATGAGTGCAAAGGAATCATCATGTCGCTCTCCGCTGATTATCACTAAGTCAGCACGTACTAATTGATCTTCAATCACCGCGCGCAATTCGCTCTCATCATCTGGAATGGAGTGAACTCGATATGCCACTGCGCCAACTTCGCGTACTGCAGTTGTTAAGAGCCAAGAATTAGTTTCGTACTCCTCCTCGTCAACCAGATCCATTCCTGGTTCTACGAGATCCGGACCTGCCGAAAGAACGACTACTCGTGGATGTGGTCGAGTTGGCAGGCGACTTAATCCAATTGATGCAGCTAAACCAATCTGTCGCGACTGAATCAGAGTGCCCGCTTTCAGAACCAATCGATCTCCTGCACTGACATCACTTGCAATGATTGCGCCATGCGCATCAAGAAGTGGCATATCAAAGGGATCTAGTGGCTGGGTAATTTCAAGCACGGCAGCGAGGAACTCATCCACTCGCATCTGCTCTGTCATAATCACACCATACTTGTCCGCCACGTCTAAAGAGGGGATTTTGAGTGAATCCAA
This sequence comes from Actinomycetota bacterium, assembly GCA_009697555.1. Classification (GTDB taxonomy): domain Bacteria; phylum Actinomycetota; class Actinomycetes; order Nanopelagicales; family Nanopelagicaceae; genus WLQV01. Next base: position 5,322 of record WLQV01000024.1, read on the forward strand.
GCGAAGAAAAAGCTTCACTCAGAGAGCGCTACCGTCGCGAACGAAAAGCAGCATTCGTGCCACGTGATTTTCTGCACATTCTTTTCGCTCCAGAATTTACCGCGGCTCGTGTTGTCGCGTCATACATTTCAATTGAATTCGAACCGGTAACACAAACACTCAATAAAGAAATTTTGACACTCGGAAAAACACTCCTCCTGCCTCGCATCACTTCTGCGAAAAAGTTTGGTGGGAATGGCGCTTCAATGGATTGGGTAGCCTGGAATGGCGCAAGTGAAAACTTAAAGAAAAATAAGAATCTCTTTGAACCAATTGGTGATCCTTGGCAGCCGCTCTCAGAAATTGACATCGTGATTACTCCTGCGCTGCGAGTAGATGGCGATGGCTATCGCTTAGGGCAAGGCGGTGGCTATTACGATCGCGCACTTGGCGAGATATCAGGATGGAAGATCGCCTTGGTTCATAGCGGAGAACTCACCAGTGAGAAATTGCCACGTGAAGGCCATGATCAACAAGTGAGCGCTGCAGCTACACCAGATCTTCTCGTACGCTTTCGTTAATCCCGCTTTTTATCTTCTAGCGATTGTAAGTACGCGTTGTACTTTGCCAAATCATCGGGTTCGCCCATAGCCGCCATTCGTGCAGTACTTCGATCAATTCGTTTGGCTTCTCGGGAATCACTACGCATCCATTGAATAAATGTTGCGGCAAGTGCCAAGAGAATCGGAATCTCACCCATTGCCCAACCGATCGAACCAGCTAAATGTTGATCAGCTAAGAGATCGATGCTCCATGGACGTTGTAGCGATGCAAAATAACCACGATCGATCAAAGTTGTTGATGAGAGAAGTGCAATAGAGAAGAAGGCATGGATACTCATCGCCGCAAAGAGCACCATCATTCGGACTAAGTGTGGAATACGACGTGGGTTTGGATCTACACCGACGATTAAATAGAAGAAGAGTGTGCCAGCTAGCAGGAAGTGAATATCCATTGCTAAATGGCCTAAGTGCGTCTGCATAAGCGAACCAAAGAGTGGCGTGAAGTAGAGAAGAAATAGTGAACCGTCAAAAATTCCTAGCGCCACAATTGGATTGGTAAGGAAGCGATTGGGCTTGGAGTGGAGCGCGGCTAGCACCAGTCCCCTTATTCCACGCTCTTCACTCGTACGCCCTTGCGGCAGAGTGCGAAGTGCCAAAGTCAGTGGTGCGCTAAGTACGAGGAAGATTGGAACGATCATCCCTAAAGTCATGTGAGCCATCATGTGATATGAAAATGCTACGTGAGCATAAACACCGAAACCACCGCTCGTTGCAAAGTCAAGAAGTGCAATGGCAATAGCAAATGAAACGGTTCTTCCTACCGGCCATTTATCACCACGACGCGAAAGTGTGACAACCGCGCTGACGTAAAGTGCAACTGCTAAAAGTGCAACTGCAATAAAGATTCCATCTGGCTCGTAAGCCAAGAGAAGATTTTTGATTGTTGGCGCAGCTGGCATTTGAAATCCGATGATGCTCAGTGCAACTGCGCCACTCTTTGTTAAGTCAGGTAGAACCGGTGGCGTTGGAGGCTTATTAGTGGAAAGCCAGGCGCCCATGGCAACGACGACGAACATGAGAATGAGTTCATAGCCCAGTAATTGAAGAAATTTCCGCTGCGACAACTCAATCGGATTTTTCGCAACTAGATTTTTACGATGCAGGTAGCCAAACCCAATCAATGCAACGGTAATAAGAATTTTGCCGATAAGAACATAGGCATACGTTGTCTGCCATGCAGAGCGAAAATCCATCCGAGTCCATGCATTTGCCGCGCCAGATAAGACAACTGCGATAGCAGCCCAAAGTGCCATCACGCTAAATCGCGCAACTGCAGAACTTCGTACTTCAGCGCTAATAAAGAGGAGCGCTAAAGCTCCACCCAGCCAGAGTGAAATCGCCAAGACATGCACTACGAGCGCACCAACTGCTAATCCATGTCCCCCATTAACCGAGGCATGACTTTGGAAAATTGGCGCTGCCATTCCAGCAAAAGTAATGAGGAGCAACATCGCTGCCCCGCCAGTTCGTCGCAGAGATGGAAGCAGCGCTGCGGTAAAGAGTGCAACGAGAAATTCAAAGAAGAGGTACTGCCCCAGGGAAATTTGCGTAACAAAGGATCGAAGCATTGTGACATTTAGGGCGCCAACAAAAGAAGAATCGAGAATGTCAGCTAGCGTGAGAACGATCTTTACCCCTAGTGCAAGGGCCCAAAATACTGCACTGGTGCAAGCAGCTTTACGTAGAGGCAGGCTTTTCGCACTAAGTGCTCCAGCATCATCCTCGATGAGAAATGCCATTGCCAGAAGTGCACCAACAAGAAAAACTCCAGATGTAACACTGAGGAAAGTTGTTAGCGTCCGTAGCGCATCAACTAATGAAGTTGCTGGTGTCACATAACTTGAGGCTAAGTTCATCGATTCTTAAATAACTTTCGAGCGTAAATCGAAAGTCCTACCGTTACTACACAGGCAAGTACCAGCATTACTAATACCAAATAAGTTGTCCCACGATTGCTACTTGCTGGCCCACTGTCAGGAACTGGTGTTGCTGAAGTCGATGTGGCTGGAGTTTGTGCCGAGATGACTGATGGTGAGTTAAAGATAAATTTATAGGAACCTTGTAATGGTGCATCGGTATCTGAAAGCAATTGATAAGTAACAGTGTAAGTACCGGCAGCGGTGAGCTGAGTTAGACCAATTGTTGCCGAAGTACCATCAATTAGAAGTGAGCCATCATCTACTGATTTCCCATTGGGATCGCTCACTTGAATCGTGCTGCCATCTTGGGCTAGCGCGCTCTGCGCAGTCAGAGTCACAACACTCGGCGCAGTAACGATTGTTGCACCACTTATGGGAGATGTATTGGTGAGCGAATTCGCATTTGCTGCCGAAGTACCCAGAAGAAGAAAGGCTGCGGTGAGAAGGGCCAGACGTTGCTTCATTCTGCTCCTCCTTAGAAATTCTTACGCGTCAATTCGCTCTTATCTTCCCACTTCTTTAGACTTATGCGCTAGTGCACTTCAATCTTCTGAGAGAAAGGCCCGTGATGCCTACATACCAGTATGCCTGCAGCGCATGTGGCCACGAGTTTGAAGTATTTCAAGCATTTAGTGATGACTCACTTACCGCGTGCCCAGAGTGCAAAGGTGAAGTTCGAAAAGTTTATTCAGCAGTCGGCGTTGTCTTTAAAGGTAGTGGATTCTATAAAACTGATTCGGCCGGAAAGAGTTCATCGGCTGTCATTCCACCAGCTGCACCAACTCCACCACCGCCAGCACCAAAACCTGCTGCTACGGAGTAACTCCACTCACTCTTCGTGATGTGGTGGTTTATCTCGTTCAATCTCTGAATCGCGACGAACATCTTCTTGTGCGGCATCAAGATCAACTTCATCTGATGTCGTTTTAGGAAAGAGTTCGCTCATAGTTCGCACTCTACTCCTAGGTAGGGCATCTTCCATGCGGAGATTTAGGATTCAATCGATTCACCTTTACACTTGGCAAATGGATCTCATCGCAACGCTGCAATGCCCTGATCAACCTGGCATCGTGCATGCGATCACCACTGCAATTTTAGAGTGCGGTGGAAATATCATTGAGAACCAACAATTCACAGATCCCACAACAAATACCTTTGTGATGCGCACCCGCTTTGAAACCTCTCAGACTTTTGATGCTGCCTCAGACTCCCTCAATAAAGGACTCGCAAAATTCACACCGCAACTCAAGGTGCGCTTAGCATCTGGAAAACCTCGCGCGCTCATGATGGTTACTAAAGAGAGCCACTGCCTACGCGATCTGCTCTACCTCTACGAACTCGGTGAATTACCAATTGAGATTCCATTAGTTATCTCTAATCACTCAGATTTGCGCAGCCTGGTTGAATCACATGGAATTCCCTTTTTAGAGTTACCTGTAGCAGCTGGAAAGAAAGAGGCACAAGAGGCACAAGTGCTCGCAGAGATTGAGAAACTTAAAATTGATTTCGTTGTACTTGCTCGCTACATGCAGGTATTGAGCCCTGAGTTCTGTCAGAAATTATCTGGAAAAATTATCAACATTCATCACTCCTTCTTACCTGGCTTTAAAGGCGCCAAGCCTTATCACCAAGCTCACGAGCGTGGTGTAAAAATCATCGGCGCAACTGCGCACTTTGTTACTCGCGATCTCGATGAAGGTCCAATCATCGAGCAAGACATTGCTCACGTAACTCACACATCAACTCCGGAAGATCTCATCTCGCTCGGTCGAGATATTGAGAGGCGCGTGCTCGCCAAAGCGGTAAAACTTTATGCTGAGGATCGAATTTTTCTACTAGCAAATAAGACTGTGGTCTTTAATTAATTTTGCTGGTGTCCCCGGCGGGAGTTGAACCTGCGACCTACCGCTTAGGAGGCGGTTGCTCTATCCACTGAGCTACGGGGACGTA
>WLQV01000025.1 GCA_009697555.1 Actinomycetota bacterium
ACTTGCAATTCGCTACAAAGATGATTATTCAAAAGCTGGAATTCCCATGTTGCCAGTTGTAGCAACTCGCGGAAAAGTGCGCATCCAAATGTGGCTTCATACCATTTCAATGGTTGTTGTCTCACTTCTTTTGATTTATCACGCAAAACTTCCACTCTGGTCTTTTTTGATAACACTAGTCCTGGGTCTTATATTTATTGCTCAACTCTTTGCACTTAAAGATGGCGCTGCGAATTACGACAAAGTAGCGGTGAAGATTTTCCAGTGGTCGATTACTTACTTAAGTCTGTTTTCACTACTTCTTATTGCAGGTCAATTAGCGCTTTAGTGCTTGGCCTAAATCTTTAATTAAGTCATCAACATGTTCTAGTCCAACAGAAATTCGTACTGTTGAATCGGTAATTCCCATCGCGGCTTGAACATCTGGTGCAAGGCGGCGATGTGTAGTTGAGGCTGGATGAGTCGCAAGTGATTTGCTATCGCCGAGATTGTTGGAGATGTCCATAATTCGCAGGTTACCGAGCAGCTCAAATGCCTTGGCTTTCCCACCTTTTACATTCAGCCCAATGATTGATCCGCCACCGCTCATCTGCTTCTGCGCAGTAGCAAAGTCAGGATGTGACTTTAAGCCGGGATAGCGAACGAGTTCAATCGATGAATGTGACTCAAGAAATTCTGCAATCTTCTGAGTGGATGCATTCATTTCATTAACTCGTAACGTCATCGTCTCGAGTGACTTAACAAGAACCCAGGCATTAAATGCACTTAATGCCGGGCCAGTGTGGCGAATAAATGGGAGCAATGACTCCTGGAAATAATTGAAGTCACCGAGAATTGCACCAGCGAGTACTCGACCTTGACCATCAATATGTTTAGTTGCTGAGTACATAACAATGTCTGCACCGTGCTTGAGCGGTTGTTGCAGCACGGGCGAAGCCACGGCGTTATCAACAATTACTTTTGCACCAACTTTATGTGCCAAATCGCTCACCATTTGAATGTCTACGATTTCAAGAAGTGGATTGCTTGGCGTTTCAATAAATACCGCCTTGGTTGGTCGGCTCAGGGCCGCGCTCCAAACATCCTTTTTATTACCGGCAACTAGATCAACTTCAACGCCCCACTTAGGAAGAATCTCAGTAAGAACAACATGGCATGAGCTAAACATGGCTGCACTTGCTACAACTCGATCACCGGCAGATACCAAGCAGGCAAGTGAGGCAAACATTGCGGACATGCCAGATCCGGTTGCTAAGCAGAGCTCGGCACCTTCAATTGCTGCAAGACGTTTTTCAAACATTGCAATTGTGGGATTTGCAAAGCGACTATAAACAAAGTGATCGGTCTCATCGGTAAATGCATCAGCGGCTTCTTGTGCGCTGGTGTAAGTGAAACCACTGGAGAGATAGAGCGCCTCGGAAGTTTCACCGAATCCACTGCGTGCAAGTCCTGCGCGCACTGCATCGGTTTGTGGTTGCACCTTCCAATCGGGATCAGGTCGATCCGACGTTGGTTGATAACCCCATGGTCGCTTAGTCATTTGCTAAGTGTAACTATCAGCCAATCCTCAGCGGAACGCCTTTAATGAGGTCATTCACGCTCAGATAACTCGGCTATGGTGGCTACATGAGTGCGCCAGCAATTTCAGTTACAGATCTAACAAAGAAGTACAGCGAACGCAATGCGCTCTCGCATGCAAACTTCGAAGTTCCACTTGGCACAGTCTGTGGTTTCGTTGGTCCAAATGGTTCTGGCAAGACCACGACCATCCGCATGCTCCTTGGTTTGATTTCACCCACTGGCGGAACTGGCACAGTGCTTGGTGAACCGATTCAACATCCCGAGCGCTATTTGGATCGAGTTGGCGCAATGATTGAAGGCCCTGCCTTTTATCCAGCGCTAAGCGGCAGTGAGAACCTTCGCGTTCTTGCAACACTCGGCGGATTTCCGCAAGAGCGAGTTGGCCAATTACTAGAGCGAGTTGGTTTAGCCGATCGCGGTAAGTCAAAATATAAAACGTATTCATTAGGAATGAAACAGAGGTTAGGAATTGCTGCCGCGCTTCTACCTAATCCTCAACTACTGATCCTCGATGAACCAACGAATGGATTAGATCCATCTGGCATTCAAGAGATTCGCGATTTACTGCGCTCGCTGGCACAGGAAGGAACTACCGTCTTTGTTTCCTCGCATCTGCTCTCAGAGATAGAGGCGATTAGTGATTCCTTAGTGATGTTGCGCGAAGGTGAAGTGATCTTTGCTGGCAAGACTAAAGATCTTCTGATTAAACAACTTCCAGTGATCATTGCAAAGAGTGGCAATGTGGCAGATCTTCAAGCACTTCTTAAGATTGCGGTCGATAGTGGACATGAAGCAACAATTCGCGATGAAGCAGTCCACATCATCGCACCAAGTGAATGGGCCCAAGTTCTCAATAAGGCCGCCTTCGATGCCGGAATTACTCTTTCACAATTGGCACCAATTCGACCTTCGCTAGAAGAGACCTTCTTTGAAATGACAGAGGGCGATAAATGATTCGCACATTTTTAGCTGAGTGGCGAAAACTGCGCCGTCCAACACTCTTTCTTGGTTCGCTAGTTGCAGCGCTGAGTTTGAGTAGTTTGGTGACTTCAATTCTCTTTCTCATGGTTGATTCCCGCACTGGAAATTCGCGCCGCGGTGAGATGGTTTCTCGCGCAACGCTGGAGTTGCCAAGTGGAGTAGTTATTGGATTTAGTGGCGCTGCCGGCTTTTTAGGACTGATTGCACTCTGTGTTTTTGCGGCACAGACCGCACAGGAGTACACCTACGGCACCTTGCGCAATATCTTGGTCCGTCAACCACGTCGCTTTCGCCTCTTGGTAGGTAAGTACTTAGCAATGTTAACTTTTGCTAAATTAATTATCGTTCTTGCTTGCGCATTCAATATTGCACTCGCATACACCTTGGCACATAAGATGAATGTCAGTACCGCGGCCTGGGGAACTCATAGCGGTCTTGTTGATCTATTTCACACCTATGTCAACGTATTAATAGCTGCATTTGCCTACGGAACGATCGGAATGATTCTCGGGTTGCTTCTCCGCTCACCAATTAGTGCAATCTCAATTGGAATTGGTTGGCTTTTGATAGTCGATAACATTCTTGCCGCAACAATTAATAACTCAGCTAAATGGCTCCCAGGACAGATGATTGACACCATCGCACGCGGCAAAAGCCCGGAGATGAGTTACTTGCATGCCACAACAACCATTTCCATCTATCTGGTAATTGCCTCTGCGATTGCGGTCGTGCTCTTTCGCCGCCGCGATGTCTCTAATTAATTTAACTTTACAAGGCTTGGCTTCACCCACTTTCTCAGCTCTCTCTCTTATCCTTAAGGTGTGAAGCAGCGTCGGATTTATGCACTCTTGTTGGTAGCAGCTCTTGCTACCGCAACTACTCCGGCTATTGCCGTCACTCCCAAGCCCACACTGGCCGAAATTGAGGCAGCTAAGAAAGTTGAAGCGGCAAAAGCTGCAGCAGCAAAAGCTGCGGCAAATAAATTAAGCGCGGCAACACAGACGCTGCGCGTTTTATCTGCAAAGTCCAATGCAGCCCATGCCCTGTATGTGCAGGCTTTGAAAGAGTTAGATCGAGCAAATAAGAATGCGGCAGCAGCTGCCGCACACGCGCAAGCGACTGCACAGGCAGTTAATCAAGCACATCGCACCATTGGAAAATTAGCAGCGAATGCTTACATTATGGGCGGGGACTTAAGTGACATCGAGCCACTCTTAAGTTCCAATGGACCGCAGGATTTAGCAGATCGCCTTTCAAATTTGGGAACCATGGGTGCTCAAAACTCAACTGCACTCGATCGTTATAAGGCAGCGGAAGTAATTGCAAAGGCTGCAAAAGTGCAGGCAGATAGTGCAAAAGTTGCCCAGCAGCAAGCCACGGTGAAAGTTGCTGCAGCCAAGAAAGTTGCAGATGATGCTCGGGCATTGCAGCAAGTAGAAGTAAATAAACTTCAAAAAGTTCAAGATCAAATTATGAAGGAACTTGCAAGTGCTAAGAAGAAGAGAACAACACTAGAACAACAGCGCCAACTTGCACTTCTGGAAGAGAACAATGCAAACCAGGCGACGATCACACCTAATCAGAAGAAGATTTGGCCAGATACTGGATTTAAAGGTGCAAGCATCATTCGCTCAGATGAAGCAATGCGTGCTAAAGCAGTTGCGTACGCAAAGAAGCAAGTACTTGCGCGCAAGCCTTATGTATGGGGCGCGCAAGGTCCTAATTCTTATGATTGCTCTGGATTAGTTTTTGCCGCCTACCGCGCAGCTGGTTTGGGCTGGCCTAATTGGGATCGCCTTAACGCTGCACTCTATTCAGTAGCAACAAAGCATGTACCGCTCAATCAGATTCAACCTGGCGATCTTCTCTTCTACTCTTATAAAGGAACTATCAGCACAATCCATCACATCACTATTTATGCTGGCAACGGCATGATGTGGGAAGCGAACTCCAAGAGTAAAGGCTTGATTTACTCAGATATTTATAGTGTTAACGGGCTTATGCCATTTGGTGGTCGGGTCTAGTCTTAAGGCATGTCGCAGAGCCCGAATTTTCTTAAAGTTCGAAGTGCAGTGCGCGAAAGTCTTCATCTACTAGAAGCTGGCGATTGCATTCTGGTTGCAGTATCTGGTGGCGCTGATTCACTTGCACTTGCCGCAGCGGTTGCCATCGAAGGCAAAGAATTAGCGCTGAAGGTAATTGGCGCAACTGTTGACCATCAATTACAGAAGAATTCTGGCGCACAAGCCCAAGAAGTTGCGGTGCAATTGAGTGGTTTAGGAATTGAAAGTACCGAAATTCTTGAAGTAGATGTTGAGATTGTTAATGGCATGGAGGCATCAGCACGCACTGCTCGGTATCAAGCCTTGAGTGAATTAGCAGCAAGAGTTGAAGCAAAATATGTTCTCTTGGGACATACTCGTGATGATCAAGCAGAGAGTGTTCTGCTGGGATTAGCCAGGGGATCAGGAACGCGCTCCTTATCTGCAATGGCAGAAGTAAATGGAATTTATTTACGGCCGCTTCTCTCACTCACTCGGGAAGAAAGTGTTGGTGCATGCAAAGAGTTAGGTCTGAAGTTTTGGAACGATCCCCATAATGAAGATACTTCTTACACTCGAGTGCGAGTTCGCAAGAGCGTTCTGCCAGTAATTGAAAGCGAACTTGGACCTGGTATTTCAGCGGCGTTAGCGCGCAGTGCAGCACTCCTTCGCGATGATGCGGATGCGCTCGATGCTTTGGCTGAAGAAGTTTTCGCAGAGCTTCCTGAGAGCGATGTTGAAATTGCACCGCTAGAACTACTACCTCGAGCGATTAGGACACGAGTGCTCAGATCGTTGATTTATCGGGCGGGAGCACCGGCGGGCACGCTCACAGCTGAGCATGTAGCCGCCGTTGAGGCGCTCATCACCGCGTGGCATGGGCAGGGCGAGGTCAGTTTGCCTGGGAATGTGAAGGTTGGACGGATTTCGGGCAGACTTTCGCTCTCATCCCGATAATTGCCCAAGGAGTCGACGTGGATTTAGCTGCACTTGGTACCGATGTAGAACGCGTCATTGTTTCGGAAGAAGATTTACAAGCGAAACTGCGCGAACTAGCAGCACGTATCGATGCTGATTATCAAGGACGCGATCTTCTACTTGTTGGCGTATTAAAGGGTGCAGTAATGGCGATGGCAGATTTAGCGCGTTACATGCAACGCCACATCGAAATGGATTGGATGGCAGTTTCATCCTATGGCTCTGGTACAAAATCAAGTGGCGTTGTTCGTATTCTCAAAGATTTAGATCGTGACATTACTGGTCGAGAAGTTTTGATTGTTGAAGATATTGTTGATTCAGGACTAACGCTCTCTTGGTTGAAATCGAACTTAGAATCGCGCGGCGCAAAGCAGGTAGAAATTCTTACTGTCCTGCGCAAACCAGAAGCTGCAAAAGTTCATGTGGAAGTAAAATATGTTGGCTTTGATATTCCATCTGATTTCGTTGTTGGTTACGGTCTTGATTTCAATGAGAAATATCGCAATCTTCCCTTTATCGCTGTATTAGCAAAGCACATGTATTCATGAGCAAATTTAAATTCCCGAGTGCTAAGAAGCCAGTAAAGAAGTCGGCTTCAGTTAAAGCCAAGACTTCTGGCAAGAAAGCTGCGAAGAAGCCACCACGTACTCGTGCGCAACGAATTCTACGTGGGCCGCTATTTTGGATTGTTGCCGCGATCTTTGCTGTAACCATCTTTGGCCAAATTTCAGGTGCTGGTAATCAATTCACACGTGTCAAAACATCACAAATTCTCGATGCGATTGCTAAGAGCGAAGTGAGCTCTGCAACTCTCATTGATCGCGATCAGAAGATTCAAATTATTCTCAAGCCAGGTAACACTATTAATGGCTCGAGCAAGGTAGAAGCTTTCTTTATTAGTCGACAAGAGCCACTACTGATTGATGCGCTGACTGGTAATCCGCCACCAATGAGTTGGAATGTCAAAGTTCCATCGCAGAATTTATTGGTAAGTCTCTTCTTCTCATTCGCACCAATTCTGATTATTGCCTTCCTCTTTATGTTGATGATGAGTCAAGCCCAAGGTGGAAATCGAGTCTTTCAATTTGGGCGCTCCCGTGCGAAGTTACAGAATCCAGATGTACCAAAGACAACTTTTGCCGATGTTGCAGGTGCACAAGAGGCAGTTGCTGAACTTGAAGAAATTAAAGATTTTCTCGCTAACCCACCGAAATATGCTGCAGTCGGTGCAAAGATTCCTAAGGGCGTTCTGCTTTACGGCCCACCCGGAACTGGAAAGACTCTTCTTGCACGTGCAGTTGCTGGTGAGGCAAATGTTCCTTTCTATTCCATCTCAGGTTCTGACTTTGTCGAAATGTTTGTCGGTGTTGGCGCAGCACGTGTGCGCGATACTTTCAATCAAGCAAAAGAGAATGCACCTGCAATTGTCTTTATCGATGAGATCGATGCGGTAGGTCGCCAACGCGGTGCTGGTATGGGCGGCGGACATGATGAGCGCGAGCAGACTCTTAATCAACTCCTAGTTGAGATGGATGGCTTTGAAGCCAATGCTCAAGTCATTCTGATTGCGGCAACTAATAGACCAGATGTTCTCGATCCTGCGCTATTGCGCCCAGGTCGCTTTGATCGCCAGATTCCAGTTGAGCGCCCTGACTTAAAGGGTCGCGAAGCAATTCTCAAAGTACATGCCAAGGGCAAACCAATTTCGAGCGATGTTGATTTACTCAACTACGCACGTCGCACACCTGGTTTCACTGGCGCAGATTTAGCAAATGTATTGAATGAAGCAGCACTTCTCACTGCGCGCGAAAATCAGAAGAGCATTACCAATGTAATTCTCGATGAAGCAATCGATCGCGTTATGGCAGGGCCACAGCGCAAGACTCGTTTGATGAGTGAAGAAGAGCGCCGCGTTACTGCATATCACGAAGCTGGCCATGCTCTGGTTGCCTTTGCACTTCCGCACACAGATCCAGTTCACAAAATTACAATCATGCCGCGCGGTCGGGCCCTTGGTTACACAATGGTCTTGCCAGATGATGACAAATACTCAGTAACTCGCAATCAATTACTCGATCAATTGGCTTATGCACTCGGTGGTCGCGCAGCAGAGGAATTGATCTTCCACGATCCATCAACTGGTGCAAGCAATGACATTGAAAAAGCGACGGCAATTGATAAAGCAATGGTCACGCAATACGGCATGACCGAAGCAATTGGTGCAATCAAACTTGGCTCTAGTAGCGCCGATCCATTCCTTGGTCGCGACTTCGGCCATCAACGCGATTATTCCGAGAGCGTTGCTGGCACCGTTGATAATGAGATTCGCAAGATGATTGAGAATGCACATCAAGAAGCATTTGATGTCCTCGTTGCTAATCGCGAAATTCTTGATCAGATGGTGATTGAACTTCTTGAACGCGAAACTCTTGTTAAAGAAGATATCGATAAGGTATTTGCGAAAGTGAAACCATGGCCAAAGCGTCCAGCCTGGACTGGTTCGGCTCGTCGCCAACCATCTGCAACTCCACCGGTTCGCTTGCAACCAAAGGCTGCTGCGCCAGTAGTTATTGAAGATAAAGCTGCGCGGAAGCCAAAGCCAAAGAAAACACCGTGAGTGAAATAGATCCAGTATCGATGGGTGCGCATGATGGCCGTGCGCGCGCTCCTTACGATCAAGCACGTGCAGAGCGAGCTGTTAAAGAACTTCTACTTGCACTGGGTGAAGATCCAGATCGCGATGGACTCAAGGAGACTCCTGCAAGAGTTGCACGTTCATTAAGTGAGAATTTTGCTGGGCTTTGGCAATCACCAGAAGATGTACTCACGACAACATTTGATATTGGTCATGAAGAGCTAGTAATCGTCAAAGATATTGAAGTCTTCTCTCACTGCGAACACCATTTAACGCCATTTCACGGCGTAGCCCATGTGGGTTACATCCCAAATGGAAAGATCACTGGCCTTTCCAAGATTGCTCGCTTAGTTGATTTATTTGCCCGTCGCCCACAAGTACAAGAGCGCATGACGTCACAGATCGCTGATGCACTTGTGGAAATCATGCAACCAGCTGGCGTGATTGTGATTGTGGAGTGCGAGCACCTCTGTATGTCGATGCGCGGAGTAAAGAAGGCGCAAGCTCGAACTGTGACAAGTGCGGTTCGTGGCAAGTTGCGCGATGCGGCAACTCGCGCTGAAGCAATTAGTTTGATCACCAATCGTTAGTTAGTGAAATGTCGCTTTCGGCGCTAGGCCTGCCAAGTCAGAGAACTTTGGTTATGGGCATTCTCAATGTCACTCCGGATTCATTTGCTGATGGCGGAAGATACGAGACAACTGAGAAAGCAATTCATCGCGCTAAGGAGATGGTTGCCGAAGGCGTTGACATCATCGATGTTGGTGGTGAATCAACTCGTCCAGGTGCAGAAAGAATTAATGAAAGCACTGAACTAGAACGTGTGATCCCAGTCATTACCGAAATTGCCAAACTTAACGCTGTAATCAGTGTTGATACCACTCGTTCCACCGTAGCTGACGCTGCTGTTAAAGCCGGCGCAAGGATAATCAATGATGTCAGTGGCGGCCTAGCCGATTCCGAAATGCTTGGCGTTGCTGCAAAATTAAATGTTCCCTACATCGCTATGCATTGGCGGGGCGAATCCAAGGTGATGCAAGAGCGGGCGGTCTACAAAGATGTTGTTGGTGAAGTAATTGCCGAACTTCAATTGCGCGTTGCTGCAGCAGAGGCTGCCGGAATCACTCGTGATAATTTGATTCTTGATCCAGGTTTAGGTTTTGCAAAAGAGAGTTCGCATAATTGGGAGATCTTGTCCC
>WLQV01000026.1 GCA_009697555.1 Actinomycetota bacterium
AAAAGAGAGTTACACCTGCGTGCAATCAGGAAAGAAATTGGTTTGGGCCAAGCAGTCAGCAAAACCATCACCTCAACCAGCTAGCGTTGAGCCGAGTCGGAACCCACCTGCCGCGACATCTCCTCGTAATGTGTACACACCACCACCTGAAGAATTTGCCGTTGCTAAGAGTGTGAATCTGAAACTTAATCAACCAATCTCAGTGAGTAGTCCTTCGTTTAGTAATCCCTCGCGTGGTTACATACTTATACGTCGCGAAGATGGAGTTATCGCATTTAGCAACAACTGCACCCACTTGGGGCGTGAGGTAGAAATCTCTGGTTCGCAATTAGTTTGCTATGCACATGGGTCTTACTTTGATGCGAAGACGGGCAAACCGACTCAGGGTCCAGCAACTAGAAACTTGATTACATTGCCCATAACAGAGAGAGATGGCACCATCTTCGTTATTGATGCGCCTTAGAGTTCATTCACCCCCTATTACCGCGCTCAGATACCTATTACTTCACCCGTGATGTTGGCTGATTCGGGCGATGCAAGGAATGACACCACGCGAGCCACATCCTCTGCGCTTACTAATCCCTTTGGTGTTGAAGTCTGACGTTTCTCTAGCTCATCGGCAGAGGCATGACCTAGATACTTTTTGTAATTTGCATCGTTGCTATGAAAAAGTTCAGTATCAATCGTGGTTGGAGAAACCGAGTTAGCAGTGATTCCATCTTTGCGGAATGAGATGGCAGAACTTTTAGTCAGTGAATGTTGTGCCGCTTTGGCCGCTTGATAATGCGAAGTAAATTCACTTGCGCCTTGGCCCATGGCCGACACAATATTTACAATTCTTCCGTATTTGTGTTTTTGCATAAGTAGCACAGCAGCTTGAGTACATAACAAAGTGGCAACAACATGAACTTCTAAGAGCGATCTTAGGTCAGCTTCAGTTGTCTCCATTATTGGCTTAACTAAAAGATGTCCCGCGTTATTGACTAAAATTGCGACTTGTAAATTGAGTTCACTTATTTCCTTGAACATCGATGTCACATCGCTAGCCACTGTTACATCTCCAACATAAATACTTCCTTGACCATTAATAGCATCTAGAGTCTGTGTGAGGCGGTCTTTAGTACGCCCAATAAGTGCGACGTGATAACCATCATTTGCTAGCGCAATTGCAGTTGCACGGCCAATTCCACTTCCCGCGCCAGTAACAATTGCCAACTGCTTACTCATCAGAGCATCTCCCATCCGCCATCGACCATGATCGATTGTCCGGTGATAAATGATGATGCAGGTGTGGCAAGGAATGCGACGAGATCTGCAACAGCGCTCGGTTGTCCGCGATATTTTAGTGCTTGATTGGCAATCATCTTTCGGTCTAACTCTGCTTGATCACCATAAGCAGATTCATCTGGAGTTTGAATCGCACCAGGAATAATGGAATTGACTCGAATATTCTCTTCGCCGAGTTCGCGAGCGAGCACACGTGTAAAGCCAAGTACGCCAGCTTTCGCTGATGTGTAGTGAATGTTGCCTGCCATACCGATAAGTGCCCGGATGGAGGAGATATTTATGATGCTGCGATTGCCACTCTTGGTACAGGTTGAGTGAAATTCGCGAGAAGTAAGAAACATTCCCTTGAGATTTGTGGCAAGTACTCGGTCCCATTCCTCCGGTGTAATTTCTAACCAATTAGGACTGCCAGCAACTGCTGTTGCAGCGTTATTTACCAAGACAGATGGTGAGCCTAATCGAGAAACGACCTCTGCAAATAGTTGTTTAACACTCTCTTGCTTGGAGACATCGCCTTGAATCGCAATTGCAGCACCGCTCTGCGAAATTGATTCGGCAAGTTGCTGAGCATCTTTTGCTTCGGAATCTGCAAAATAGTTGATCGCGACTGCAAAACCAGTTTCTGCCAATTTCTTCGCTGTGGCGGCGCCGAGATTTCTTGCCGCCCCTGTAATTACCGCGACTGGTTGATCAATTTTAGTCACTGCTCACCTCCGCAAGATCTCCCGCAAAATCATCCAAACCAATCATGGGGCGGGGCACTTTATAGAAATTCAATTTCTTAACATCAGGTGTAGTTGGTCCATCGAGATTGAGCGAGAAGGTTTCACCATAACGTCCAGCAAATCCTGACTTAAAGAGCAGTGGTGAGCGGACATGCACGATGGTGCATTTATCGAGATCAATTCCAGCAACCTCATAGCCCGCAGGATCAAATGTTGTTGTTGCACTCTCTGAGACTAAAATTTGAACTTTATTTTTACTTTCCAGAAGTACCCAGCGACCAATTGAAACTACTTGGCCAGTCATAGCTGGACCGGTGAGCACAACAGGGGTTTCGCCCTTGTTGAGAAGTTTTGCAATTACAGCAACTGGTTTGCCCCAACGTGGATCGATAGTGAATCCCAGTGAGACCGAGACTTCCTCGCCAATTGACTTTGAGTAAGCCTTATCAACTGCAGGTGCATCAACAACGGTGCAGGCACTGACAATTTCGCTGCCGTAATTAACAAGGGATGCAATTACACGGGAATCATCACCAGTTGAGCCGCCAGATGGTGCATCTGAGGATTGAGAAATAAGTTGCATCTTCCCCTTGTAGCCCTTAATCGCATGAGAAATTGCATCCTCTACTGAGTAAAGAGTGGCTTGAAATTCTTTATGAATCTTCCAGAGTGCCTTGCGAATTATCTCAGCACACTCATTAGCGCGTGCAAAATTGCCAGAGTGAACCACGGTGATTCCAAATCCGACTTCTGCTACATCTATCCAGGGCTGAACTGGGAAGAGTGAGATATCCAAAATCTCGTTATCGATGAGGGAGTCGGCTAATTCACGAATCTGTAGAAGTGGTTGATCGCTAGTGCCCATTGTTTCGGCGGGAATAATCATATTGAGCTTCTTGAGCGCAGTGCCCAATCTGCGATTATTAGTAAGCAATTGCTGCATTAAATCTGCAGCGCGTCGACCGGTATCGCCTTGATCGATGTGTGGGTAAGTGCGAAATCCAATGAGCGCATCGGATGCAGCAACGATGCGGCGCGAAGGATTTCCGTGGAGATCGTGCGTGACAACGATTGGCACATCGGGGCCAACTATTTCCCGGGCAAATTCAGTGATGTGCGCATCGGTGTGATCATCGCTTTCGTTAATCAGCGCACCGTGCAGATTAAGTATGAGTCCATCTAGCTTTCCAGCTGTGAGCAACTCTTCCTTTAGTAAAGCTTTCATCTTCGCTAATTCATTATCAAGAAATATTCCACCAGACATCGCCCACGCCCGCATCAGTGGAATCGCATCAAAGCCATGTGTGCGCAGCTGCGCCAAACTTCCAGCAACTTCAATATTCATCCCATGAGATTTTCTATCAGCATCGGCGCCGAGCCAGATTCCTTGAATTTCAAAATCGTGCATCGTGGTGCGATTTGCGGCAAAAGTATTTGTCTCTTGGATGATGCTCGCGACGCCCACTCGTTTAGCCATGTCAGAAAGATACTTGTTAGGCTCACCCTGTGACCATACGTATCGGCCTCGATTGGGGCACATCTTCGCTGCGCGCCTGGCGAATTGCAGATGGCCAAATCACCGACGCTCGACAATTTCCACTCGGTGTGCGAAAGATCGCAGCCGGCACTCATGCCCAAGTTCTTCACGAACATATTGGTGACTGGATTAATGAAGCCGAGATCATTATCGGAGCTGGAATGGTTGGGTCGACTTTTGGTTGGTATGAAGTTCCTTATCTAGAGATGCCCCTTGGCTTAGATGACATTTGCAGTAAAGCAGTTGAGGTACCAAATGGAATTAAACGTAGCGATCGCAGCACTTTGCCGGTAAAGATTATCTCTGGCGTAAAGAAGAATTCTGCTGGCGAATTTGATGTTATGCGCGGTGAGGAATCACAAGTTTTATCACTCGGGATCGAAGAAGGAACGGTAGTTCTACCTGGAACGCATAGTAAGTGGATTGCAATCAAGGGCGGAAAGATTGTTGATTTTCGAAGTTATTTCACGGGCGAGCTTTTCAACCTCTTAGTAAAAGAGAGTTCAATTACGCAGGCAATTTCTGAGGGAAAACATACAAAGACTCTTGGTAATGAAGCATTTATTGCAGCGCTCAAAACTCCAGGTAGCGAGCTCACACATGAAATCTTTGCGACCCGTGCCCGTTGGTTAATGGGTGGAAAAATTGATGACAATCGCGAGCATCTCTCTGGCTTGATTATTGGAGCTGAAATTCAAGCGGCGATCACGCACTTCAGAGATAAGCATGTGCACATCATCGCAAACGTTGAACTTGCTGATATTTACGAGAAAGCGCTGGCGGAATTTGGAATTTCCGCCACGAAAATTGCTGACTCCCTTACGCTTAAGGTCTTCAACCGCACTGCAGAACTGGCATAAGGATGGTTATGACAATCGAAGCTCGCCTCACAAGTAATTTCGCCAAAGTTCCAGTCGTTGCAATTCTGCGCGGGATAACTCCAGAGTCAGCGCTGGAATTTGGCCAAGCGTTAGTTGCAGGTGGAATTAACGTTATTGAAGTACCGCTCAATAGTCCGGAACCATTTACAAGTATCGAAATTTTACGCAAAGGGCTCAGTCCAGATGTAGTTGTAGGTGCTGGCACTGTTCTTTCGGTCAGCGATGTTGAAGCGGTTGCTCAAGCTGGTGGCGAAATTGCGGTAAGTCCTAATTGCAATGAAAAAGTAATCAAACGCGCTATCGAACTCGGATTGGTCCCGATGCCAGGTGCGGCAACAGTTTCAGAGAGTCTCACTGCTTACGACTGTGGCGCACGCTACATAAAACTCTTTCCCTACTCCTTGCTCGGTGCAGGATATTTAAGTGCACTCAAATCTGTCGCGCCGAAAGATATGAAATTTATCCCAGTAGGTGGGATTTCACTCGATGATATTGCTGCTGTAATCAAACTTGGCGTCAGCGCTGTTGGCTTGGGAAATTCACTTTTTGATGCCACTGTCTCAATCGATGACTTTAAGAAAAGAATTTCAAAAATAACCGCGCAGTACTCCTGAATACTCTTGAAGTGAAAGTGTGGCTCGCGTAGGCTCTCGTTAAATCACTTTAAGGAGCCACCATGAAAGTCACTAAATTTGAACTCTTCTTCGTCGCCCATCGTTGGTTGTTCCTTAAAATTGAAACAGATGAAGGTATTACCGGTTGGGGCGAACCAGTTCTTGAAGGTAAGGCGCTCACGGTTGCGGCCGCAGTAGATGAATTAATGGACCACGTTATTGGTCGCGATCCAATGCAGATCGAACGTTTATGGCAGCGCATGATGAAGGGTGGCTTCTATCGCGGCGGAAATATTCTTAACTCCGCTATTGCAGGTATTGATCAAGCTCTTTGGGATATTGCAGGAAAGAAATTAGGAGTACCGGTTCACCAACTACTTGGTGGTCATGTGCGCGATCGAGTTCGGATTTATGGCCACATTGGTGGCGGTGGCGTTAAAGAGGCCTACCAACACAATGCGCTAGAAACTGACATCGGTGCACTCATCGAGAGCGCGGACATTCAAATGGAGCGCGGTCTCACTGCGTTGAAGTGGGCGCCATCTGAAGGTCTAGAACATATTGATTCTGCCGAAACAATGAAGAACATTGTGAAGCGAGTAGAAGCAGTTCGCGCCCACGTTGGCGACAAGATTGATCTCTGCCTCGATTTCCATGGTCGTTTCAGCTTGGCAATGGCGCGCAGAATTTTCCCATTGCTTGAGCCATTGAATTTGATGTTCATCGAAGAGCCTGTACTTCCTGAGTACACCGAGCACTTTGATTTAATTGTGCGTTCAACATCAACACCAATTGCTACTGGCGAGCGCCTCTTCTCTCGCCAAGAGTTCGCAAATGTATTGCGCAGCGGTATTGCCGTTGCCCAGCCCGATGTTTCCCACGCTGGTGGTATCTCTGAAACTCGCCGTATTGCAGCGATGGCAGAGACTTACAACGTGGACATTGCACCCCATTGCCCACTCGGCCCAATTGCCTTGGCTTCGTGCTTGCAAGTGGACTTTGCAACACCTAACTTCCAGATTCAAGAACAAATTCTTGGTCTGGGTCATGGCAACAATGGCTCACTCATGAAGTACCTTGTTGACTACAGCCCGCTTGAGGCAAAGCATGGTTACATCGAATTGATGACTAAGCCTGGTCTTGGTATTGATGTTGATGAAGCTGCAGTTCGTGAGGCAGCAGAAGTTGGTCATCGTTGGCGTGGACCTGAATGGGTTCACCGTGATGGTTCATTGGCGGAGTGGTAAAGATGAAGGTCACTAATTACGAACTTTTCTGGGTAGATCGTCGCTGGTTATTTCTTAAAGTAGAAACAGATGAAGGCATTACCGGTTGGGGAGAACCAATCATCGAAGGTAAAGGCCCGATCGTTGCTGCTGCTGTCGATGAGTTAATGGATCACGTTGTTGGTCGCGACCCAATGCAGATCGAACGTTTATGGCAGCGCATGATGAAGGGTGGCTTCTATCGCGGCGGCCCGATTCTTAACTCTGCTGTTGCCGGAATTGATCAAGCGCTCTGGGACATCATGGGTAAGAAACTCGGCGTACCAGTGCACCAATTACTTGGTGGACATGTGCGCGACCGCGTGCGTATTTATGGACACATCGGCAGTGCCGGTGTTGATACCCGCTATGCCTATAACTACAACTCACTTGAGAAAGATGTCGCATCTCTTCAAGCCACATCGCAGAAACAATTAGATCGCGGTCTTACCGCGCTCAAGTTTGTTCCAGCCGATGGTTTAGAGCACATCGATACTGCAGAGCGCCTCAAGGGAATTTATGACCGCGTTGCAGCAGTGCGTGAATATGTCGGCGATAGCGTCGACATCATGCTCGATTTCCATGGTCGCTTTAGCTTGGCAATGGCGCGTCGGGTATTTCCAATGCTGGAAGAGCTCAACCTCATGTTTATCGAAGAGCCAGTTCTTCCTGAATATGGCGATCACTTTGATCTCGTGGTGCAATCCACTTCGACACCAATTGCAACGGGTGAGCGTCTCTTCTCTCGTACTGAATTCGCAAATGTGTTGCGCAGCGGAATTGCAGTAGCTCAACCAGATTTGAGTCATGCTGGTGGAATCTCGGAGTGCCGCCGCATTGCAGCAGCTGCTGAGACATACAACGTCAACATGGCGCCGCATTGCCCAATCGGGCCAATCGCACTTGCTTCATGCTTACAGCTTGATTTTGCAACGCCAAACTTCTTGATTCAAGAGCAGATCTTGGGTCTTGGTCATGGCAACAATGGTGAGTTAATGAAGTTCTTGGTTGATTGGACACCATTTGAAGCAAAAGATGGCTACATCGAATTAATGACTAAGCCAGGTCTTGGTATTGATGTTGATGAAGCAGCAGTTCGTGAAGCTGCTAATAAGGGCGATCGTTGGGCGGTTCCACCATGGGAGCACCGCGACGGTTCGCTCTCTGAGTGGTAAATCTACTTACTCTTTAACAGCACCCGCTGAAAGTCCGCTAACGAAGTAGCGATTAAAGAATACGAAGATGATCAGCAATGGAATCAGGGCAAAGAGTGATGCCGCCATTAACTGACTCCAGTCGATGCGGTATTCGCCAATCAACTGACCAATACCGATAGGAACAGTCTTCATCTCCTCTGATTGGGTAAGCACGAGGGCGAAGACATACTCGTTCCAGCCACCAATAAATGAGTAGATAGTCGTGGCAGCAATACCTGGCCACGCAATCGGCAAGATCACCGAACGGAAAATTCGAGTTCGAGCTGCGCCATCAATCGCCGCTGCTTGATCGAGATCTTTAGAAATTCCATTGAAGTAGCCGCGCATCATCCAGGTACAGAATGGAATTTGGAATGACACGTAGGTAATGATCAAAGCAATGTGAGTATTAATCAGGTGCAAACTCATGTAGATCTTGTAGAAAGGAATCAAGAGCATGATCGATGGGAAGAGTTGGCTTCCTAGAAGAAATGCCATAAAGGCGCCACGGCCACGGAACTTAAAGCGTGAGATGCCATAGCCAGCTAAACATGAGAAAACTACGGAGATAAAGGTGGATGAAATTACAATAATAAATGAGTTCTTAAAGTAATCAAGGAATGGGTGATCGACCCAGACCTTAGTAAAGGCACGAAGCGTTGGATTGCTAGGAATAATCTCCGGTGGAGTTTTAAAGAGGGACTCTTCAGATTTCAGCGAAGTGGAAACGATCCAGAGTAATGGGAAGATGATGAGGCAGGCAAAAACGGTGAGGATGCCGTAGGAGGCGACGAGTGAAATTCGGTCGCTAACTTTGCGACTCTTCATTGTGTTATTCCGACTCATCACGCAACACCTTTGAATAGAGGCCGCTTACCGCCAAGAGGAGCACAAGGATCACAACAGCTTCGGCCGAAGCGCGACCGAAGGCAAAGTTTTGGAATGCTTGAGTGTAAATATCAATCGAAACCACAGTCGTGGCACCGGCTGGACCGCCCGATGCAAGTAACCAGATAATTGTGAAGTGCTTAAACCACCAGGCGGTTTCCAAAATTGCCATAACTAAAATGATTGGCATAAGACCAGGAATTGAGATGTACCGGAATTGCTGCCACTTATTTGCGCCATCAATTGCCGCTGCTTCGTAACGCTCACTTGGAATATTCTTTAAGCCAGCTGACATCATGATCATAACGATTGGGAAACCCTTCCAAATCGCTACACAGACGCAGAGAGTAAATGCTGAGCGACCGGAGTCAAACCAGGAGACGTCTTTATCTATGACACCAACCGTCTGCAATAGGTAATTGACCAAGCCATAAGTTGGATTTAATAACCACTTCCAAATCAGTGCTGCTACGACCTCAGGCAAGAGCCAAGGGAGCATCAAAATAATTTTGAAAGCTGTGGCGAAACGAATTTTTTGATTAAGAATCGTGGCTAACAAGAGGCCAACGATGAGATTGCCAATAACAACGAAGAATGCAAATGTGGCGCTGACTTTAATGCTTTGCAGAAAATCATGGTTGGTAAGAATTTGCTTGTAATAACGCAGGCCGACAAATTCCCAGCTATCGATAAGATTAGTTTTAAAGAAGCTAATAAAGATGCCATAGGTCAGTGGATAGATAACAAGTGAGATAACAAGAAGTCCAGCAGGAAGCGCAAAGATATAGCCAGATC
>WLQV01000027.1 GCA_009697555.1 Actinomycetota bacterium
CTTCAACTTTATGTGCCAACTCGGCACCCTTGGCTAAACCGGCTAAAAAGATTGGCTCACCGATGCTCTCACCGATTGGCAAACGTGGATTAAGCGAGCTGGCGGGATCTTGAAAAACTATTCCGGTGTGGCGGCGAATTGGGCGGAGCTCTTTCTGAGTTGCGTTGGAGATATC
Organism: Actinomycetota bacterium; assembly: GCA_009697555.1. Lineage (GTDB taxonomy): Bacteria > Actinomycetota > Actinomycetes > Nanopelagicales > Nanopelagicaceae > WLQV01. The sequence continues at coordinate 176 of WLQV01000027.1, forward strand.
TTTGCCAACGATCTCAATCTTGCCCTCTTTGATAGGCAATAAACCAATAGCAGCGCGACCAACAGTGGTCTTACCAGAACCGGACTCGCCTACTAAACCAACTACTTCGCCTGGGAAAATTTCTAGTGAGAAATTCTTCACCGCGGTAAATGCTGGAATTCGCCCGCGCTTGGGATATTGAATCGTGACATTCTCTAACTTAAGAACTGGTTGTGGTGATGCGGCGGCAGGCAGAGTGCGCAGTGCGCTACTTCCAAGCTTAGGAACCGCAGCGAGTAGCTCTTGAGTGTAAGGATGTTGTGGGCGATTAAAGATTTGATCTGCGCTGCCATGTTCAACGGTATTGCCATCTTTCATGACGAGAATTTCATCGGCCATGTCAGCCACAACGCCCATGTCGTGAGTAATCAACAAAATCGCAGAATTTAATTTGGTGCGCAAGCCGCGCATGAGATCGAGAATTTCGGCCTGGACTGTCACATCAAGTGCAGTGGTTGGTTCATCGGCAACAAGAAGTGCTGGATCGCAAGCAAGTGATTGCGCGATCATGGCGCGTTGGCGCTGACCACCAGAGAGTTGATGTGGGTACTTATCGAAAGAGCCTTCGGGATTAGGAATATCTACAAGTGTGAGTAGCTCAATTGCGCGGACTTTGGCCTGCTTTGGCCCCATGTCGAAGTGAGTGCGAAGTGTTTCAACAATCTGGAAACCGATGGTGTAAACCGGATTGAGCGCAGTCATTGGCTCTTGGAAGATGTATGCCACTTCTTTACCGCGGAATTTGCGAAGGGTCGATGGCTTGGCACCGATCATCTCTTCACCCTTAACTCGAACGCTGCCACTTGTGCGGGCATTCGATGCGAGAAGACTCATCAAACCGAGTGCAGTTGTTGATTTTCCAGAGCCTGATTCACCAACAATGGCAAGGACTTTGCCGGCATCGACTTCAAAGTTCATATTGATTGCAGCTGGATACCACTGACCATCAACTAAGAATTCAACGGTTAATTCGCTGACCTTCAGAACTGGTTCGCTCATTGAGCCACCTCCACGTGGGAATCTGAGAGGATGGCTGCGTGAGGAACCGCGAAATTTATCGTCCTACGAGTGCTTACTTCCTTGTAGGTACGACTTATCTTTTCTGCGCGCTCTACATCGGAGTCAACTGGTGGCAAGAGGGTTGGCGCACTGGAGTTGTCGCACTTGCATGGGGTGCTTTTATCTGTGCTCTTGCTTTCGCCATTTTGGGTTATCCCAAAATTACCCTCTTTGATGAAGGCATCAGTATTACTAATCCATTGCGCACTATCACTGTGGGTTGGCATGAGGTTGAGGAGATTGAAGCCCGCTACTCCATGTCGATCTTGGTCAATGGAAAAACTATCCATGCTTGGGCCGCGCCAGCTCCGGGTCGTTATCACGGTCGTACGGTTCACGCGAGTGAAATCCGCGGTCTTAACTTTCGTGACACGAGTCAACTGCGTCCGGGTGAATCTCCGCGAACTGAATCCGGCACCGCTACCCAATTGGCCCGTATTCGTCTCGAGCACTTTCGCAAGGTCGGCAACATAGTCGGTGCCTCTCAAGAAATCACGACTCATAAGAAAATCCTTGCCAGCATTGCTGCCACTTTGTTCCTGAGCTTTATCATCACACTTATGCATCTTTAGCCACCTTACGCTTCATAACGCGCGCTTGCTGGCGATCTTTGCGAGTAATTCTGCGACGCTGACGTGGATCGAATGCATCGCGTAAGCCATCGCCAATAAAGTTAATGGAGAGAGCAATTGCGACGATGAAAATACCTGGATACCAGAAGAGCCAAGGACGGGTACTAAATGCCTCTTGATAGCGGCTAATGAGAACACCGAGTGAAACATCGGGTGCGACAACGCCAAAGCCAAGGTAACTCAGCGCTGTCTCGAGCAGAATCGCACCAGACATCAAAAGAGTAACTGAAACGATAATGACACCAACTGCATTAGGCAGGATGTGCTTGAAAATAATGCGGCGATTACTTGCACCAGCAACACGAGCCGCATCAACGAATTCACGCTCTCGAAGTGTAAGGAATTCGCCGCGAACCAAACGCGAAAGGCCGGTCCAGGCAAAGAGGCCAAGGTAGAGGGCCAAGAAAGTCACGCCAAGGTTTCCAAAGTGATAACCAATAACTGAGCCAATAATCAAAGTAGGAATTGTGATGATGAAGTCGGTGAAGCGCATCAACACTGCATCAACCCAGCCGCGATAGAAGCCAGAGATGGCACCAACAACAGTTCCGATTGCGCCGCCGACTAAGCCAATAATTACCGTAACTAATAATGAACGCTGTGCTCCACGCATCACCAGTGCAAAGTAATCGTGTCCGACATCATCTTGTCCAAATGGATGTTCACCAAAACGTATGCCTGCGCCACCTAAAAATGTAGGGCGAAGACTCATGGTAGGACAGCCAATCGTCCCACCAGGACACTCCTTGTATGCCAAATCTGGCATGTCTGTGATGTTGTACTTCCACCAGCCGCGATATTTCAAGCCAAAGAGTTTCAACTCAAGGGCGGAGAAAACCAAAATAATAATTGCGCTAAGGGCAAAGATTGCCACCATCGCGCCACGGTGATGAAGAAAACGACGTCGCACAATCTGCGACTGGCTTAAGCTTTCAGTCTCAGAATTGGAAGCGTCAAGATTTGTAGGCACATTCTTATTTTTAAAGATCATTGGGTATTCACCCGAATTCGAGGATCAAGTGCTGAATAGAGTAAATCAGCTACTAAGTTTGCAAGAACAGCGAGAGAGGCAGTTAAGAAGAAGACACCCATGAGCAAGTTGAGATCGAAGCGATTAATGGCATCGTTAAAGAGAGTACCCATGCCACGCCAACCAAATACCCGCTCGGTAATAATGGCGCCGCCAACAATTCCTGCAATATCTACAACGATGATTGTGGTGAGAGGAATCAAGGTATTACGGAAAGCATGGCGCATAATCACCGTGCGCTCTGTTAAGCCCTTGGCACGTGCGGTGCGAATGTAATCTTGATTGAGTACTTCGAGCAGCGTTCCTCGCGAGTAACGGATGTAGCCAGCAAATGAGATTGCGGTAAGTGCGATCGTTGGAAGAATCAAGTGCATCACGATATCTAGCGTTGAGAGCCAATAATTTCCTGGCTCCAGAAGCGCATTGGTCTGACCAATTGTCGGCACCGGGCGGGCGTTAATTGCATCATTTTCCATGTATGGCTTCCAGGTATGCATCAATTTATCGATGATCATTAGAAGGCCCATAATCGCTGCCGAAATTACTGTTGTTCGAATAGTTGGACCACGGTCGATTTTGGCAAAGATGAATGAAACTCCCACTGCAAGGCCAATTGTTACTAGAACTAAAAGTGGAAAGAAGAGCAGTTTATTCTCGGCCATAAAGATTTTCTGTACCGGGAAGTAAAAAACAATTCCAAGTGCTGCCATAGTCAGCGAAGATTTCAATGCGGCTCGGCTATTTAATCCAACCGAAAGTTGGGTAACGCCAAATGCAACTCCAATGTAAATCAGCAGGAGCGTTATTGGGCCAAATCCTGGATTGAGGAACCACTTGCTCAGTGAGAGGAAGGTCAATAAAGCAGCGCTGATTGAGGCGGCGAATCCAAATACGATCCAGACTCGCTTTCGGGTTCCCCCAATGACAGCACTCCAGAAAATTCCAGAAAAGAGCGAGAGCCCAATTAACCACGGAGGTGCCACCGTTGGCTCGCGCAAGAAGTTATTGAATTGAATCGCCATGAACTCTTTAAGAAGAACTGCGACCCAGAAGATTGGAAGTGAGAAGAGTAGGAAAGATACAAATGTCATTGCATAGTCAAAACGACTGTATTGGCGAAGGGCGGTAACAATTCCTATTGTGATTCCAAGAATGATTGCAGTAAAAGTAGCCATCGAAATCAGGCGAAGTGTTACTGGAATAGCTGAGGCAATAGAGGTTGAAACCAACTGACCATCGCGCGCCTTACCGAAATCTAGATTTCCAACTAGACCGCCCAAAATGCCCTTTAACCATAAGAAATAACGAATGGGTGGCGGAACATTTAAATGGAGATCTCGAATAAGAACTGCCATTTGTTGCTTGGCATTGGGGTCTTTGCTAATGCGAAGGTCCGCAAGCGGATCGCCTGAAATAGCGGCCAAATTGAAGAGGATAAAGCTAGAACCGAAGAGAATAACAAGGAGAATTCCTAAACGCCGCATAATGTAGGCAAGCATTTAAATCCCCTTTCAAATTTATTAATCAGAGCGAAACTTACCGCACAGAGCAGTAAAACCAGTGAAGTGGCACCTGATACGTCAGATGCCACTTCACTGTAGTGCTAGTTCAGTTAATCAATAAATTAACTGGCTAAGGATTGCTCCTTAGAACTTCCACTCCCAGAAGTTCCAGAGAACTTCAGGTGTGAGTGGGCTTGGCTTGAAGTTCTGCAAAGTATTAACTGCAGCACTTACGCCTGGCCACATGGTGATATTCATGGTCGCAGCATCTCCATAAACTTCCTTTTCGACTGTCAGGTAGTTTGCATATACCTTCTCATCAGAAAGTTTTGCACCAGAGAGAGCAAGAACGGCAGCATCGACTTTGTCATTGCTGTATCCCATGTCTTGACCGATACCAGATTGCCAAGTGTCTGTGAGGCCCTTTTGGAGCACTGCACTGATTCCGTAACCACCGAACATTGCATCCCACTTGTTCTGTGAGATAAATGCTGACCAGTTGGTTGTTGGTGTGAGGTCTGCATCAAAACCAGCCTTAGCTAAGCCAGCTTTAATAATCGCTGCTTCGCTGATACGACGGGTATTTGAAGGTTGACCCCAAAGGATCTTGAGCTTCACTGTTGGATTAGCAGCAGAAGTTGTTGGGTAATACTTCTTTACCAACGCAAGGGCATCAGCGGTACGTGAAGCCTGTGTTCCTTCACGGTACATCGCAGTGCCATTAGCAGCAATGATCTTGGCGTAGTTAGGGCTGCTTGGTGGGTAGTTCAAGCTATCCCAAGGAGCAGATGCTTCACCGATTGGCTTCCATACCTTCTCCACGATTTCTTCACGTGGGAATGCAAGGAAGTACGCAGTGCGAAGATCTTTGGCTTTTGCCTGTGACGCAGCAGTTGTTCCTGGCGCAAAAATACCTGTGTAATTATCTTTCTCGCCTGGTCCATCGCCCATACGAACATCTGTGTGCTCGTAAGAGAGAGTTGCGTATCCCTTTACAGTTACGCCCGCAATCTTGGAAAGTGCAGCTTTACCATCGGCAGTTGCTTGGCCAGCCCAGACATCGACTTCACCATTAGCAAGAGCTTGGATACCAGCTGGACCATCAGTGATTGTGTTCATAACAATCTTTGTGATGCCGCTAGTTGGCTCACCTGAGTTGTAGCGTGGATTAAGAACCAAAGTAACGCGCTGATCCTTTACGGCGCTATCAACTTGGTATGCACCATTGCCAACAAGAAGAAGTGGGTTTGTCTTAGCATCAACTGAAGTCATCAAATAAGACTCACTCCAAATTTTGCCGTACTTCTTCAATGTTGCAGTGTCCTTAGTTGTGTAAGCAGTAAGGAACTTGTTCTTCAACGCCACATTGTGCGATGGAGTTCCGAGCTTCTTCTCTCCTGCTGCCAAAGCGACCAATGTATGAACTGGGAAGACGCTTGGTCCAATCAATTCATAATCTGGGTTAACGCTCTTGTAAGTGATAACGACACCAAGGCGATCTGGTGTGATTGACACATTTGTCACCTGGGTGTCATAAAGACCTGTGTAACCAAGTGAGTTGAAGGCTGGTGTTACATCTGTGTTGGCCGGATCGCCAAGTCCGGCTGCCTTTGAATAGGCAGAGGATGCAGTCATTTGATTGATTAACAAGTCGTGTGCGGTGATGGGAGTGCCATCTGACCAAACGCGACCTGGATTGATGTGCCACTCCACCTTGAATGGTGATTGGCTTACGATCTTGTATGTACCAAACTTGGTATTTCGTACCAATTGGAATTTATCGTTGTAGTAGTTGAATCCCATGCTAGTTAGATAGGCAATATCCGAGTTGATAACGAGGTTGCTATCTGCTTGTGATGGGTTCAATGAGGTAAATGCGTTGCTCTCAACGATCACTACAGTCGTACGAGTCGCTGCCTTTGCTGGAGCCATGATGGCGCCAGTGACAAGACCAGTCGCTGCAAGTGCCGCGATTGCACCACGCAATACGCGTGATTTAGTCATTATTTCTCCTTGATTTCGAGGGACTGTCTGTGGAAAAGTCGACCATTCCCACATTCAGTATTAGGTGGGTTAAGTCTGCCTTACTTATGAGTATTCCTACAATTTCCGAGCTTGTGAATGGCCATAGAAGAGGCCAGATCGAGGGGTTATCTCAGGTGGCCGCGCTCATTGAGCGAGCGCAAAGCGCGTAGGCCATCGCTGGGCCAGATCGAGATGGCGGTGATGGAGCAGGGGCCCACATCAAGGTGGAAGAGGGACTCGGGGCCAGCCCCGAGAACTAATCGGGCGGCCACACGGATGAAACCATTGTGGCTGACGACGCAGACTCGTTGGCCAGGATATTCGCTGGCAACTTTTTCTAAGGCAGCTTCCACGCGCAGTGCTAAATCATCGTAGGACTCACCACCGGGTGGGCGATAACCAGTTGAAGAAAGCCACTCGTGATACTCGGTAGGAAAATCTTGAGCAACAACATCTTGGGATTGCCCATCCCAGGTGCCGAAATCGACTTCATAGAAAATTTCATCAAAGGCAATCTCCATGTCGCAATGACGAGCGATTGCTTCGGCCGTCTGGCGGGTGCGATTAAGTGGTGAGGCAAGAAGTACCTCTGGTGAAATCTTTGCAATTTCGCCGGCGACTGCTTCGGCTTGAGCTAATCCCTCTTCGGTGAGATGGGGATTAATCGGGCCACTGCCAGAGAATTTACGATCGGGAGTCAGCGGCGTCTCGCCATGGCGAACAAAATAAATCATGGTGGGAACTTCATCCGAGCGAAGGCGCCCGGTGAGGAAATTGATCTGAGTTGGCGCACTTCCTTCTTCGCCATCGAGCGCTTTGTTGGCTAGGCGATCGGCATGTGAATTCTCATCGCGCGGTATCCATTGATAAGTAATGAGTAAAGGATCGTGTGCATCGCGCACTGACTTCGCCAATTCACGCATGTTGGCATGTTTAATCTGCCAGCGACCTGACATCTGTTCAACCACTAACTTGCTATCCATCTTTACTTCTACTTTTGCAGTCGGATCGATCTCGTGAATCTTGCGCAACCCCGCAAGGAGTCCGTTGTATTCGGCAACATTGTTGGTAGCGCTTCCAATAAATTCACTGAGTTCGGCAAGAATTGCGCCATTTTCTTTAATAACTGCGCCATAAGCAGAGGGGCCAGGATTTCCACGTGAGCCACCATCGGCGGTGAGAGTAAATGTACGGGCCGCCAAAATTATGCTCCGCGCACCAAGATGCAACGACACTCTTCGCAGCGAACAATCTCATCTGCATCGAGGGATTTAATGCGTGCAATCTCTACCGAATTAATGGTGAGATTACATCCGCCACATTGCCCACCGGTCAAAGCTGCAGCGCCTACTCCCCCTTGCGAGCGCACCTTCTCGTAGAGATCGACAAGTGCTTTATCGGTTGTGCCAATAGTGATGGAGCGCTCATTGGTGAGTGTGGTTATTTGGGCTGAAATTTCGGTGATGGCATTCTCTTTACGGATGTTGAGATCATCGATCTTGGCATTGAGCGAGCGCTCTTCTTCTTGCAACTCAGCCAGGCGAGATTTCGCACCATCGAGTTGCATCATTACTTCTAATTCGATCTCTTCTAACTCTGCCTTGCGAGCGCCAAGGGAGCCCAATTCATGCTGCAATTGTTCAAGCTCTTTGGCGGAGGTGCTGCCACTTGCTAAGCGCGCCTCATCTTTTGCCAGGCGATTATTGATCTGTTCGACATCGCCTTCGGCACGAGTAAGTTCGCGTTGGATATCACTTGCTTGCGTCTGTGCCGCTACTTGTAGATCACGCACTGTTGTCAGGCGAGAATTAAGCGCAGCAAGTTCTGCAATTTCTGGAAGGGTCTTCTCTTTATTGCGAAGCGTTGAAACTTGAATATCCATCTTTTGAACATCGAGAATTTGATTCTGATCACTCTGACTGGCTTTCATATGCACCAGCCTTTCTCGCGTCGTGGCCGTGTACTGGTGGGCGCTGAGGGGATCGAACCCCCGACATTCTCGGTGTAAGCGAGACGCTCTACCGCTGAGCTAAGCACCCCAAGCGCACATTTCGTGACTTGTTATGTGGAAAGTCTACCTGACTAAATTGCAGCCAGCGCCGCCTTGTACTCCACGAGATTACGCGCATCTCCTAGGCCATTCACGATCTGCCAGCGCAGAATTCCCGCTTTATCGATCACGAAGGTGCCGCGAACTGCACAACCACGTGCCTCATCGAATACGCCGTAGGACTTTGCGATTGCACCATGTGGCCAGAAATCGGTGAGCACTGGGAATTTATATCCCTCTTGCTCGGCGAATGCGCGCTGCGCAAACATTGGGTCGGATGAGATAGCGAGAAGTTGCACATCATCATTTTGAAATGCACTCAGGTCATCGCGAATCGCGCAGAGTTCGCCGGTGCAGATTCCAGAGAAGGCGAAGGGATAGAAGAGAAGAACCACGTTCTTCTCGCCGCGAAATGCGGAGAGTTTAGTTTCGACGCCATGTTGGTCGAGAGTTGAAAAGTCTGGTGCTGGATTTCCAAGTGTGAGGCTCATGCAAGAAATCTATCGCTTGCCGCTCTTTCGCGCGACTAGACGA
>WLQV01000028.1 GCA_009697555.1 Actinomycetota bacterium
AGAAATTTATTCCCTTCGCCCAACCCGATTCACTAACTCGGGTAATTGGCATTGCATCCGGAAAAGGCGGCGTTGGTAAATCTTCGTTGACCGTGAATTTAGCTGTTGCTGCAGCGCAACGTGGACTACGCGTTGGCATTCTCGATGCCGACGTTTACGGCCACTCGGTACCGCGGTTGATGGGACTCATGGGGCAGCGCCCAACTGCCATCGACCAAATGTTTATTCCACTTGAAGCTTATGGCGTCAAAGTTGTATCGATGGAGATGTTTAAACCAGAGCGCAGCGATGCAGTTGCCTATCGCGGCCCGTTATTGCATCGAGTTCTTGAGCAATTGTTGAGTGATGCCTATTGGGGCGATTTAGACATGCTCTTTATTGATTTACCACCAGGCACTGGCGATTTAGCAATCTCGCTTGGACAGTTAGTTCCAACTTCAGAGATTGTTGTTGTGACAACACCACAAGTTGCAGCAGCTGAAGTTGCTGAGCGGGCTGGGCGAATTGCGCATCAAATTAAGCAGCATGTGATTGGTGTTATCGAGAACATGTCGGATTTCGCTTGCCCACATTGTGGTGAAGCGATTTCACTCTTTGGCACTGGTGGCGGCGAGGAAACCGCCAAACGCATGAGTCAATTAGTGGGAATCGATGTGCCACTGCTCGGCAAAGTTCCATTTACAACCGCACTTCGGGGTGGCGGCGATGCAGGAATACCAATTGTGATTGCCGAACCAGAATCACTTGCAGCAAAAGCAATTGATGCAATTGTAAGTAGCATTGTAGTGCGACCTAAATCCTTAGTCGGCGTCCGTCTCGGACTTGCTACGTAACTCTTGCAACAACTCATCTAACTTATCTGACAACTCACTTCGCACGAAGTCACGAGTAGCAACTTCACGCAGCGCAATCCGCAGACTCGCCAACTCGCGAGTGAGATATTCAGTATCAGCAATGCTGCGCTCATTCTGAGCTCGATCTTCATTGGATTGCACGCGGTCCCGATCGGCTTGGCGATTTTGCGCAAGGAGAATAAGTGGCGCAGCGTATGAGGCTTGCAATGAGAGGATCAAAGTAAGAAAGATAAATGGATAGTGATCAAAGCGCAGATTTGATGGCGCAAGTGAGTTCCATGAAGCCCAGAGCAAGACAAAAACGCTCATGTAAACCAAGAAGCGTGCAGTTCCTAAGAAACGGGCAAAGCGCTCGGAGAGACGACCAAAAGTTTCTGGGTCGAATTTAGGACGCAGTGAGCGACGTGCCTCACGTGGCGTATCTAAACGATTGGAACGTGCCATGGCTACACCTGCCCCTCTTTGCGGCTATTTTCTGCGCGCTGACTATGACGCCAGTTCTCTGGCAGTAAGTGATCGAGCACGTCATCAACGGTAACTGCGCCAAGTAAGCGCTCGTTGGGATCGACAACAGGTACTGCTAACAAGTTATAACTAGCTAAGTATGACGAAACTTCATTCAAGCTCGCACCGGTATTTAGCGGCTGAGTTTCAGTATCAACGATTGAACCAAGCAGAGTTGCTGGTGGCTCACGAAGTATGCGCTGCACATGAGCAATTCCAATAAAACGTCCAGTGGGTGTTTCAAGTGGCGCACGAGTGACGTAGACCTGCGATGCCAAAGCAGGGGAGATCTCACTCTGGCGAATTGCAGCGAGTGCTTCTGCCACAGTTGAATCTGCCGACAAGACAATTGGTTCGGTAGTCATCATGCCGCCGGCGGAGTAATCCTCATACGACATAAGGCGCGCAACATCTTCTGCATCTTCTGGCTCCATCAATTCAAGGAGTGCAGTTGCTCGCTCTTGACCAATTTCACGGAGTAAGTCGGCAGCGTCATCGGGATCCATCTCACCCAGAACATCTGCAGCGCGCTCACCTTCTAGTTCGGCGAGCAAGCTCACGCGAGAGGACTCATCCATCTCTTCTAGAACATCGGCGAGGCGCTCATCATCGAGTGCACGCGCAACTTCAACCCGACGCTTAGGTGCTAAGTCATGGAGCACGGCAGCTAAGTCGGCAGCGCGTAAATTACTCAGTGTTGAAAGTAAGTTGGCAACACCTTGATTGTGTTCGGCAATTGCAAAACCTTGCACTTCTTCCCACGCAACAGTTGAAGTTGCACCTTTACGACGCAGGCCACGACCGCGGCGCATCACGTGGATTTTTGTAATGAGCCAATCACCAGTACGTGTGGGTTCCATGCCCATGTCTTCAACAACAACTGATTCATCGCCATCGATAAGTTTTACTTGGCGATCGAGCAAATCACCGAGAACTAAAATTTCACCGGTACGTGGCTCGAATCGACGCATGTTTACAAGACCGGTAATGATGACAGTGCCACTTTCAATTGAAGTAACGCGAGTAATGGGAACAAAGACGCGACGACGCAATGGCACTTCCACAACCAAACCCAAAATGCGGGGTGGTTGATTGTTGGTGCGCAAAGAGACGACTGCATCTCTCACCTTGCCCACTGGATCGCCATTAGGGTCAAAGACCGCAGTACCAGCAAGACGGGCGAGAAATACTCGATTATTGAGGTTCCCGTTCATGGTCTAAGGGTAACCGCTCTCATGCAGCCTTTGCTTCTCTATTAATCGTGAAGAGTAGGTAGGTTTCTCTCATGTCTTCTCAGGATCACGCAGATCAACGCCATAGCCACACTGCGCTACCTGCTCGTCCTGATCTGATTCGACTATTCCTTGGAATTATTGGAATTGGAATGTCTGGACCATTAGTTGCTCTGAGTGGAATGCCAGTGGCCACCTTGATCTTCTGGCGCAACTTAGGTGGATCACTCTTCACAATTCCATTTGCACTACGCCATAAAGAGTTTCGCAATTCACCAGGCATTCGCTGGGCGATGGCATCTGGCGTAATTCTTGCAGTGCACTTTGTTGGATTTTTCTTAGCGATGCGTTGGACCACTGTTGCCGCAGGTACTGCCCTCGTTGCCTCGCAACCAATTTTCACTGCGATCTATGTGAAGTTTGCTGGTGGCCACATTCCAAGTAAGGCCTGGCTAGGAATGTTTATTAGTTTTATTGGAGTAGCACTAGTTGCCGGAATCGATCTCACACTTTCACTGCAGAGTTTCTATGGTGACATAGCTGCACTCATTGCCGGCTCACTCTCTGCGCTCTACATGTATGTAGGCGCAAAGGCGCAGCGCGAATTAGAGACTTCTACTTACACCGCGGTCTGTTACTTCTTCTGTGCCATGGCTGCACTGCCAATGGTCTTCTTTACCGGTGCCCGTCTCTTTCACTTCACCTTGCGCGAATGGCTCCTAGTTTTAGCGCTAATTTTTGGCGCACAATTTCTCGGTCACACCATGTTCAATTCAGTTTTGAAACGGGTCTCACCGGCTGTGGTTTCACTCATTGTCTTCTTTGAAGTTCCAGTTGGTTCGATTCTGGCCCTGTGGTGGTTGCACCAGAGGCCGCCACTGGGAATCATTCCTGGAATTGCGTTGATTCTGATTGGTTGCGCCATGGTTGTCGTACGCACCCGAGATACTTCTTCAAATGATTGATTTACATACTCATACCAATCTCAGCGACGGCACCGATACTCCGCGCGAGTTGATTAATTTAGCAATGGCCCAAGGAATTACCACCCTCGGTATTAGCGATCACGACACCACATCGAGTTGGGAAGAAGCAACAAACGCACTTCGACCAGGTATGGATTTAGTGCTCGGTGCTGAAATTTCCTGCCTGACCGAGAATGAGATTAGCGTGCACATGTTAGGCCTGCTCTTTGACAGTGAAAACCAAGCACTTCAAGATCTCTTAGAAGAATCGCGCGATCAACGAATTCCGCGGTTGAAGAAGATGGTCACCCTGCTCAACGATGCTGGAATTACGGTATCGATCGATGATGTACATGCGGCTACTCCTGCTGGCGCGACTGTAGGGCGGCCACATTTAGCTGATGCGCTAGTTGCGCTTGGACATGTCTCATCCCGGGGTGAAGCATTTACCGAATTACTTCACAATGATTCGCCCTATTACGTCTCGCATATTGCTCCCACGCCAGTTACTGCAATTGCTGCGATAAAAGCAGCAGGGGGCGTTGCAGTAATCGCTCACCCATTTGCCTCACAGCGCGGCAAGATTCTCTCAGCGCAAGATTTTGCACCACTTGTTGCAGCAGGACTCAATGGAATTGAAGTCGATCATCGCGATCAGAGCGCAAGCGAGCGAGATAATCTCCGCGCCGTTGCGCGCGAATTAGGTATGGTTATCACAGGTTCGAGTGACTATCACGGCAATGGAAAAATTAATCGTCTTGGTGAACATCTCACCAGCCCACAGGAGTGGGAGAAGTTAGAAGCAATGGCAACGGCCAGAAGGGTGGTGCGAAAGTGAAGACAAGTGCAGTCACATTCGCTATTCAATCTTTCGTCACGCTCTTTGTGATTCTCGATCCACCAGGAGTTGCGCCAGTCTTTATTAGTTTGATCAAGGGCAAGAGCGCCAAAGAGAGTCGCAAACTCGCAGTGCAAGCTGCAGGAGTTTCACTCCTTGTTATTACCGTCTTCGCACTCTTTGGTCGATTCATTCTCAATTATTTGAATATCTCTATTAGCGCCATGCAGGCCGCTGGTGGATTACTTCTTCTCTTGGTTTCGCTCCAACTTCTCACTGGACAAGGCAAAGAAGAATTAGATCTTAAAGATTCCAGTGTTGCGTTAGTTCCACTCGGAACACCACTCTTGGCCGGCCCTGGCGCAATTGTCGCCACCATGATATTTGTGCAGCAAGTGCATGATGTCGCCCATGGAGTTGGTCTAGCTGTGGCGGTGCTTGCCGTTCACGTGGCCATCGCACTCTCGTTAGTTGCGGCATCGCCCATCGTTCGGATTATTAAGGATGCGGGTGTCACACTTGTGGCGCGAATCGCAGGTTTATTACTAGCCGCTATTGCAGTTCAAATGGTGGTTACCGCAATTCGCGGCTTCATCGCTGCTGGCTAGGAGCATTGGCTGCAGTACGATAAATCCATTGATGACTTCTTCAGATTTGGATAAGAAACTATGAAAATCGATTCAGTAGATCTCTTCTATCTTCGCATGCCAGAAGTTCTCGACATTGGTGATGGCAGTCAAGATGCCCTCCTTGTGCGAGTTACCGCTGGGGGATTTGTTGGTTGGGGCGAGGCTGAAGCATCACCGTTGACATCAATTGCAAGCTGGATCGCACCGATGTCACATAGCGCCTGCCATCCAGTTATTGATTCGGTTATGGGTGAGAATATTGATTCACCTGCCGATGTCTTTGCCATCGCTCGTAAAGTTCGCGCCAACTCTTTCTATGCAATCATCCAAAGTGATCTCACGCTCTCTGGAATTGAAATCGCGCTCTGGGATTTATTGGGACAGATGAAGGGTGAACCAATCTGGAAACTCCTTGGTTACAAAACCGCCGAGCGCAAGTTGCCTTATGCATCTGTGCTCTTTGGTGATACTGCAGCTGAAACGTTGCAGAAAGCAATTGATATTCGCAAGCAGGGATTCTCCGCAATTAAATTTGGTTGGGGCCCATTTGGCCGCTTCGGTGTTGAGGCAGATGCCGAACACATTTTTGCAGCGCGTGAAGGTATTGGCCAAGATGCACATTTAATGATCGATGGCGGAACAATTTTTGATGAAGATGTAGAGGCGGCAGCCCTTCGCTTGCCAGCACTCTCTCAAGCAAATGTTCTCTGGTATGAAGAGCCATTTGCAGCCGCAGCGTTAAGTGCATATGGCGAACTCTCTCGCCGCACCCCACAGGTAAAACTTGCAGGTGGTGAAGGTGCACATAATCCTCATCAAGCAGAGCACCTCATCGATCACGGTGGCGTCGGCTTTGTGCAGATTGATACTGGCTACATCGGCGGTATTGGCGATGCTTATCGCGTTGCCCAATATGCAAAGGCCCGTGGCGTGCAATTCGTCAATCACACATTTACTTCACATTCGGCGCTATCGGCTTCATTGCAACCATTTGCCGGCCTGAAAGATTCATGGATTACTGAGTATCCAATGGAACCCAAGTCGCTCTGTGTTGAATTAACGGTCGATAAAATTGAAGTAGAGAGCGATGGAATGATCACGATTCCAGATCGTCCTGGCATTGGATTAGAGATCAATCTTGCAGCGGTAAAGAAGTATCTAGTTGATACTGAGATTAAAGTTGCTGGAAAAGTTCTCTACAAAACCCCAACGGTTTAACTAAAGCGGGTAAAGATCTTTCCTGGATTGAGAATGTAATTCGGATCAAGGGTCTTCTTGATTTCTCGCATCACATTTACCGCACTCGATCCAGTCTCTTCAACGAGTGCCTCAATCTTTCCCATGCCAATTCCATGCTCGCCGGTGCAGGTGCCACCTAGTGCAATAATTTCGAGCACCATCTCATGACTTACTTTGCGAATTGCTTCGAGTTCATCAGGCTTGCTCGGATCTGTAATGATCAAGGTATGGAAATTTCCATCGGCCACATGTCCCAAGAACGAGTGGGGATATGGATGGCTCTTAAGAATTTTTTCACAACGTTCTACCGCTTCAGGCAGTTGTGAAATTGGAACTGCCATGTCGGTGCTTACGCCACGTTTGCCAGGGTTCGCTTCAATCGCAGACCAATAAGCATTGTGACGGGCCTGCCAGAGTTTGCGTCGCGCACTCTCATCGGTAGTCCACTCAAAATCAGAGCCATTGAATTCAGCGATAATTTCTCGTACCGAATTGGCATCCTCTTCTACTCCCTGCGGACTGCCATGAAATTCAAAGAAGAGGGTAGGCGTCTCTTTAAGTGTGAGGCCATCGTGAGCATTGACGTTGCGAATGCTTTGGGCATCGAGGAATTCACATCGGGCAATTGCAATTCCCATCTTTACAACTGCAGTGGCTGCTTCAACGCCATCGCGCAGAGTGGGAAAGCGCACGATTGCCGCTGCCATCTTCTCGGGAATTCCAAAGATCCGAAGTGTAATTTCAGTGATGACGGCAAGTGTTCCTTCGGAGCCAACAATTAAGCGAGTGAGATCGTAACCAGCTGAGAGTTTGCGAGTTTCACGTCCGACGGTAATAACTGTGCCATCTGCCAGAACTGCAGTGAGTGCCATGACGTTGTCGCGCATAGATCCGTAGCGCACAGTTGTTGTGCCAGCTGCACCTGTCGCAGTCATGCCACCGAGGGTTGCATCTGCACCAGGATCAACTGAGAAGAAGAGTCCTTGCGCGGCTAATTTCTCATTAAGGAAGACCCGATGCACTCCTGCTTCTACGCGAACTAAAAGATCATCTGGTCGCACCTCAATAATGCGATTCATCAAAGTCATGTCGAGTGTGATTCCACCGTGAATTGGAAGTACGTGACCTTCCAGCGATGTTCCGCCACCAAATGCAATAACGGGAATGCCTTGCGAATTGCAGTAACTCAATACTCGTGAAACTTCTTCAGTGCTCTTTGGCGAAACAACTGCATACGGGCGCACCGGTGGATGGGCTGATTCGTCGCGACCATGTTGATCCAAGACAGATTCAACGGTGGATACGCCACCAGTGACCAAAGTTTTTAGGTGATCTATCTGCGCAGCCGAGACCGGGATGCGCTCAAATTCCATACCCGCAAGTTTAGGTCCAAGAAGGAAGAATCCCCAATAGCGCAGAGGTGAAGGTAAGATCGAATAATGGAATCGCGTGAACTCGATGCAAATTGGCGTGAGATTGGTTTAGCTGCGCCAGCAAGGCTTGCTCTGGTTGAAGCCAAACTCTTCAAAGTCTCTGATTTACGCAAGATTCGTTTAAGTGAGTTGGAAGCCCTTCATGGCATGGGTAAGAGCGCGATTGCTCGAATCAAAGTAATCATGTACGCAAAAAAGATTAAGTTTCGCAGTGAGTAAATCAACTCGACTGCCCAATGTTTTTTGGCGGCTCTGGAGCGCGACATCGATCTCTAATTTAGGCGACGGTATCGCCTCTGTTGCTTATCCATGGCTGGCATCTGCGACTACCCGATCACCGTTTCTGATTGCCCTCATTACTTTGGCACAACGTCTGCCGTGGTTAATCTTCACTCTGCCCGCCGGAGTAATTACCGATCGCTACGATCGTAAGAAAATATTGGTCCTCATGGATTTTTGCCGGGGCATTCTTACTCTTATCGTGGTTCTCGGTGTTGTAGTTAATAAGTCTCATCTACCTGCACTTAAAGATGTGGTTTCACTTAAGGAGACCCATTACGGGCTCTATTGGATTTTGGTACTCACCGCCCTGATCTTCGGAATGATGGATGTACTTCATAACAACACGGCGCAAACAATCCTCCCCTCGCTGGTTAGTAGTGAACATTTAGAGAAGGCAAATGGCCGGATGGGAACGGCAGAGGCTCTCTTTGGCTCATTTATTGGCCCACCATTAGGTTCACTCTTACTTGGCTTTGCACTTGCCGCACCCTTTATTTTTGATGCAACAAGCTTCTTCCTATGTGCAGGACTCATGGGCGCTATTTCTGGCTCATTCCGTTCAGATAAACCAATCTCGGAGCGTCAAAATTTTAAAGTAGAGATGAAAGAGGGAGTGAGCTGGCTCTGGCGCAATAAATTCTTACGAGACTTGGCAATAATTTTAGGGTGCTTCAATCTCTACTCAAGTATTCCCAATGCAATTCAAATCTTTTATGCCCAAGAAGTTCTTCACACCTCGGTCTTTATCTTCGCAATCCTGGGCACCGCAGCAGCTGTGGGTGGAATTCTCGGTGGCATGTTGGGCCCTAAAGTCGCGAAGCGGCTTGGCGATGGCAAATCTCTAGCGCTGGCACTTGCTGGAATACCCATAGCGACTTTGATTCTGGGGCTTACTAGTTCGTGGCAACTTGCCTGGATAGTTTTTGCTGCAGAAACATTCTGCGCCATGCTTTGGAATTTAATTACTGTCTCATTGCGCCAAAGCATCATTCCTGGCGATTTATTGGGACGAGTAAATAGCGTCTACCGAATGTTTGC